>JAMDAA010000013.1 GCA_023484045.1 Patescibacteria group bacterium | reverse complement strand
CAGGCTTTTTTTAACAATACAGAGAATGGGGATAAAGTTTTAATATACACACAGGCTAAAAAGGCGATTTTGTATAGACCTAGTACAGATAAAATAATTGAAGTTGCTACTCTTAATTTAGGAAACAGCAATCAAGAATCAATTTCGGCAAAACCCGTAAACGTGACTCTATATAATGGTACTAAAATTGCAGGTTTGGCAAAAACTATTGAAAAACAACTAAAAGAAAAGATTACAGGCATAGAAGTTATTGCAAAGGATAACGCAAAAGGGAATTATGCTAAAAATTTTGTGATTGATGTTTCTGGGAATCAGGCAACTAAAGTAAATGAGATTGCAAAAGAGCTGAATGCAGAGGTTACGGTGCTTCCTAAAGAAGAAGTTAAGCCTCAGACGGATATCCTTGTGATATTGGGGGAAAGCAAGTAGTTAATTCCTAACTAGTTATTTTTATTCAGTTTTACTCTGGATTCCAAGTAACCACATTACAGCCTCTTTTTTATAACGTCTGTCGCCTCTGGAATTGATTCTGATCGCGGGTAACTTTCCTCTTTTACCCCAGCGTTTGATTGTCAAAGGAGAAACACGAAGGACTTGCGCAACTTCTCTTACTGTCAAAAGATCTGGAAGATTATTGATTGATAGCGTTTGATTGATCATAGGCTCAAGACTATTTCTTTATTAATCAATTTGATTTTTAATCATTTATAAAGTAACAAAGTGTAACAAAATTGTCAAGCCCCAAAAATGAGTTTTTTCAAAAACTTTTTTGGGGCGTAGACCCACCAAATATCGTTCCGTGAGCCGTGTACTAATAGTACTAGAAAGGCGAACGGTATAAGATTTGTTGGGTCAAGGAGTAGGATATTATTATTCGGGAATTATTACTTTTTGCGACGCGGGTGTGGAAAAACGGGGGAGAAGTTTTTAATTATATTCTACGACGCGAAATCAGTTCACTCATTTTATTCTGCGACACAAGGATTTAAAAAATTCGGGAATTAAAATTTAAGATGATTACGGTTCTCTCGCCAATAATTTTAATAAAAAAAGACGAATGATGGATTTATAAAAATTATTTAAATAAAAATCTAGCCGTTTTTAAATTGAACAAATTTTTAGTTCTTAACCAAAATTCTGTTCAATTATTCTATTCAAAGAAGGTTCGAAGATTCACTATTTTTAAAATGGAAAACAGAAAGTCAGAAATATAGAATGTTGCAAAATTAAAATATATCAAATAGTATCAGTTTTACTTTTTGTGGCCACAATGAGTCCTTCATCGAAAAAATCAAGGTTTTTTGGGTTTCCCGGCAACCAGTCTCCTAGGCCCCATTTCCAGCTTTTTGCAGTAATGTTTTCTTGGGCAAAGCCCGTAGCTACGAGTTTTTCTTTCCACTCGTTTATAGAATGATAATTATAAGGATTGGATTCAGCAGATTGACGATTCAGCAAGTCATCTATAAATTTTCGCAGAGCTTTAACCGCGGATCTTTCTTGCTTGAAGTCTTTCTCCGGAAGCGTGTCTTCGATAATAATTATTTTTCCGCCAGGTTTTAAAATTCTCATTGCTTCTGATAGTATTTCTTCCTGATTGGGACAATGGTGTAAAACATCCATAAGACTGACAATATCAAAACATCCGGACGAGAATGGTAATTTAGAAGCATCTGCGATAATAAATCTATTATCTTTTGTATCTGGCGATCTTAAATCTGCTAAATCGAGCTTAAAGAAATTAGCCCCTGTTTGTTGCTCCACAACTTGTGCTACGTGTCCGGTCCCCGTGCCAATATCTAACACTCTTTCTCCGGGTTTAATTTCCTTCCCGATCCCGCTTTTTTCGAAAGTGTCCTTTGCTCTTTTTTTCGCCGCTTCTAAAAAGAGTCTTTGAAGTCTTGGGTGTTTACCAAGTTTCTCGCTTAATCTTTTCGGTGTCGCAACGTCGTATTTAATTGTAGGTGATTGTTTGATTTCACTATTTGACTCTTCTGCCATTAGCTTATTTATATCAACTAATTTGATTTGTTTCAAATTTAAGAGTATATTGCTTTATTAAAGAAAAGGAAATACTATGAGTATAGAAACTATGGAAGAAAGTGTTGCTTCTGAATCAGAAATTAAGCCTTCTCTAATCGAATCCAAAAAAATAGATAACGGATTTAAGGGTGAATTTTATGTTACAGATCACAGGCCCGATTATCCGGAAGCAACAGAAGACGATTTAAGAGCGCATTATAAAGATATAAAACGTGATGGAGTTGATTCTGTTAGATTTGATTTTCGTTGGTCTTTAATTGAGGCTCAAAGAGGGCGAACAAACGAGGCACAATTAAAAAAATATGCAGACGTCGCAAAGATAATGCACGAAGTTGGTCTTAAAGAACCAACGATCATTTTATCTTCTTTACCTTCTTGGGCAAAAGAACTTTATAGAACAAATAAAGAAGAATTCTTTACTAAGTTTGGAGAATTTGCAACAAACATAAGAAATGCTATATGTTTAGTAGGTGGAAAGCCAGAAACTGTTCAAGTATTAAATGAATTAAACAATCCCGCATATACGCCGATAACAGACTTGCAAGGTATCGGAAGACTTTGTGACATTGCAAAGAAAGTTTTTTGCGAAGAAAATCCCAATACAAAAATAATGGTCAGCGTAATGGCTGCGACATTGCCGGATGCGACGAATAAAGCAGGATTTTCCGAAAATATTAGAACATTTCTTCCTAAATTAAAAGAGATTAAAGATAAATTTGATGTTTTGGGAATAGATTATTATCCGGGAGGATGGCAGCGTCCAATTTCGGATGGAAATAAATTTAAAAACTTATTTAAAAGAGTTTTATTTCCTCAGAAAGAAGAATATAAAAAAATGTTTGCGGATATGTCGTTATTTGAGCAAGTTGCTCAAGAAGTTGCGACTTGGGGAGTTGATTACGAACTAGGAGAAACAGGATTTCCTTCAAAGGGAGTTTATTGGGGAAACGAGAGAAGGCAGAGATACTTTTATAATGTATTCTCAAGATCTTTTAGACATATGTTAAATAAATTTCAAGAAAAAGGAATTAAGCTCCCAAAAAGAATCGGATTTTATCAGGCAAGAAACGAACCGCCCAGAAATTTAACGGGGCAAATTATGAGAAAAACTCCTTATCCTGAATTTGATTGGGGAATGAGAAATGACGAGGGTGAAAGGAAGCTTATTTTGAAGGGAAAACTTTATGATCCGACAAAAGGAGAATCAAGATTAAGCGAACTTATTTCTTATTTAAAACTTCCAATGGGAAAACCAACAGAGGAAGCTCTAAAGATATGGTATGACTATTTAGCTTTAAGCGAGGAAGAGAAGAAAAAATATCAAGAAGATATATTAAAAAGAGAAGCCGAGGCGGATTCCACTAAAAAAGCTCAAGACCTATCGGCTTGAGCTTTTTAATATAATTATATTATTGTTTTTTCCCCAGCTGAGCTGGATTTCATTTTTCGAGATTCAACTTCTTCTTTCACACTTTATTACTTAAGTTCGACAGTAGCACCAGCGGTGGTCAATTTGGTTTTGGCCTCCTCTGCTGTTTTTTTATTAACAGCTGTCATTACTTCTTTTGGTGCTTGGTCGACTAAATCTTTTGCTTCTTTAAGTCCCAAAGTCGGGACTAATTCTCTTAGAGCTTTGATGACCGCGATCTTATTTGCTCCGGAACTTGCGATTACAACATTAAATACAGTTTGTTCTTCTTTTGGTTCCGCATCCGCGGCTGCCGCTCCGCCATTTGTCGGCGCAGCTTGTGCCATTGCTTGTGCTGATACGCCAAATTTTTCTTCCAAAGCTTTTACTAAGTCAGAAAGTTCTAATACTGACATTTCCTCGATCGCTTTCATCAAATCATCTTTTGAAATTTTTGCCATTATAATTCACCCCCTTTGATTGAAATCCTTGAAGTGAGAAGTTGGATGTCTTTAAATTTGAATATTTGAATTTTTGATCAAAGATTATATTTATCAAAAAATCAAGATCAAAAAATCTTACTTCTAACTTCAAGAATTCTTTTTAATCTCTATTGCTTTCAATGTTATTACTAATTTTTGAATATTCCCGTTTAGAACAAAAACTAAATTACTGATCGGAGATTTCATCGAACCAAAAAGTTTTGCGAGTAAAACTTCCTTAGGTGGGAGACTTGACATCTGAATAATGTCATTTTCTGAAAGTAATTTCCATCCTTCTCGGCCAGAGGCCGATCCGTCTTTGGCGGAAAAAATTCCAAATTTTATTAACGGAAGTTTTAATTTTTTGATTATCTTTACAAGCTCTTTAAGCGGAGCAATCGGATCAGCGTAACCAAAAATAGTACCTGTCGGACCCGAAAGAGCAGAGACAGAATCGTTTGGCTCTTTGAAAGATCTTGCCAAAAGTGTATTTTTTGTTATCGCGTATTCCGCGTCAGTCTTTTTTAGCGACTTTTTCAATTCCTCGATTTGTTGGTGTGTCATTCCCTGATAATTTGTAAATATCAATATCTTGGATTTGTCAACTTTTTGCGCAACTTCGGCGACAATTTGTGCTTTCTTCTCCTTGTTTTTACTAATCTTTGTATTGTCCATATTTATAATAAAAAAACACCCTCGAGGGTGTCATAAGTTCTAATTTCTTGTGACTCCTCGGTAGGCTTGCCTTGCCGAAGCTTCAGCGAAGGCTGGATTTATCTAGCTTGTTTGCTCGACCTACTGTCTTAGGATAAGGGTAGTTTATCAAATTATTTAAAATCAGTCAAGGATAAATCGTCTTTCGTAGGCAGCCGAACTCCATGAATCCATATTGTTTTTCCAGTTTCTGCCAGAATATCTCTAATAATACTTGCTCGTTGTTGTGTTGCTGCGCTTTTTAATTCGGAGTTTTCCTGCGAATCCGTAGGAGGTACTGTATCTAAGTCGCTTTCATCTGCCATAAAGAAGTTATATCATAATTTAACCGAAAGTTCGAATACTAGGAAGTTTAATGATTATAGAGAGTAATTAGGAACTATCCTTTTAGTCCTATAACTCACCCTCAGGGGTTTAACCCCTAAAAAGGAAAGAGGATATGATATACTTTTTAAATGCCATCAAAATATACGGTTCGCCGATTTGTTGAGGGAGGCGTGTATCACGTTTTTAATCGTGGAGTCGAGAAAAGAAGTTTATTTTTAGACGTCCAAGACTACAAAATATTTCTCTATTATCTTTTTGTCTATACAGCGCCATTAAAAAAAGTGGTATTATCATATCCAAGGCTTCCGATTCGTCTTCGCAATAAAAACTTAAACGAACATATAGAAGTGATCGCATATTGTCTTATGCCTAATCATTTTCATCTTCTACTTAGGCAATCGAGTATCAATGCCGTCTCAAAATTAATCAAACAAGTAACAAATGCCTATACACAATATTTCAATAAAAAATATGCGAGAGTCGGAGGATTAATGCAGGGTAGTTTTAAAGCAGCGGAAATTACAACAGATGAATTATTAATTCACGTTTCTCGTTATGTCCATTTAAATCCCATAGCCTCTGAGTTAGTAGATGTTCTAGAAAACTATAAGTGGTCAAGTTATTTAGAGTATGTTGGAAATATGGACAGAGGAATTTGTAATAAAAACCTAATCTTAGGATATTTCCCCAGAAAGCAGGCTTACAAAGAATTTATCTTTGATCAAGAGGACTATATAAAATCTTTAGGAAAGATAGAACGTCTTATAGTTGACCCATAGGGGTTAAACCCCTAAACTTGAGAAGTTAAGTTTTATTCCTGGGGACATTGTCGATTTTAGCGTAACGTTTTTTATTTTTGGAATTTGAACCGCTTTTAGCGCGGCTTTTATATTTTCTTCGAGTTTTTTGTCTCCAAACGACATTTTCCCGACGATCATATGGACAATCGGCGCTTTTGCTTCGGATTTAAAATTCATGTGTCCGCCTTCGTACTTTTTTGCGATACTTTCGGGATTTTGAGTAATCGTACCGTTTTTTGGGTTTGGCATAAGACCTTTTGGTCCCAAGAATCTCGCAACTTTTGCGAGTTTTGGCATCATGTCGGGCTTTGCGAGCAAAATATCAAAGTCGATTTTTCCCCGCCTGCCAGACGCCTGAGCGTCAGCACTGGCGGGCAGGCCTTTTTCAATCTGCTTGATCAATTCATCTGTGGCAATCGCGACTCTTGTTTTTTTGCCCGATCCGTGGGGGAGATTGACGCTTCCCGAAACTCCGCCCTCGTTTAGATTAATATGCAATTCGACAGTCTCGTCAAATTTTGCCATTTGGACTTTCGGTAAAAGTTCTAAAGCTTCTGAGAGCGGATAAAATTTATTCTTTTCGACTAAAACGACAGCCTTTTTGTACTTATCTGATCTTGTTTGTTTTTTTACAAATTTGTCTTTTTTCTTTGTGGTTTTTACCTTTTTTTCCTCTGGTTTTTCTTGCGGTTGTTCAATTTTAACTTCAGCTTTTTCGAGTTCTTCGGCGCTTGGCCCGACTTCGACGACGCGTCTGCCTTGCAGCAAGGCAGATCCACCCTTTAATCCGGGCGTTTTAGTGAGCTTTTTCTGCTCCCTCTTTTTTTTGAGCTCATTTTTTTGCTCTTTTTCAATTTCCTCGTCTCCTAATGTTTTAATTCTTATTTTTCCCATAAATCCCTTTCAGGAAAATTCCAGATTCAAAAAATCTCAAATCCTAAATAATTTCAAAATTCTAATTCCGAAAAATTCAAAAGTTGTAGTTTTGAACTTAAAATTTACCTTCTTTTTGCAACAAAAACTACTTTTTCTTTTGCCCTTCCCATAAATCGAGAAACTCGATTATCAGAAGTAAATAGTTCCCTTACATACGGAGTTCCAAAGATGGCACCACCTACTCCAATCTCGATAGCTCCTAATTCATGATTCGTCCAACCAACGGGAATGAAATTACTTATTCCTATACCTGTAACTCCAACACCGGCTGTTTGAAGAAAATTTTCATTAAGAAGGCGCCTTCCTAAATTTGTAAATCGTTTCTTTTCCATTTTATTTCACCTCGATCCCCATGCTTCGGGCAGTACCTTCCACTATCTTTGTTGCTTGGGCAACGTCAGTCGTATTCAAATCTTCCATTTTTGCTTTTGCGATCTCTTCGGCTTGGGATTTAGTTAATGTTCCGCCCGTTTCTTTTCCAGGTTTTTGAGAACCTTTTTCTTTTCCGATCGCTTTTTTGATCATTTCTGCAACAGGCGGTTTTTTGGTAATAAAAGAAAAAGTTCGGTCTTCGTAAACAGTAATGACAACCGGAATAACCGTGCCTTTTTGATCGGCGGTTTTGTCGTTAAAGGCCTTTACAAATTCCATTATCGGAAGTCCGTGCTGTCCGAGCGCCGGGCCAACCGGTGGTGCGGGAGTCGCGGCTCCTGCCGGAATTGTTAATTTTATTAATGTTTTAATTTTCTTTGCCATGGTTATTTATTTTCGAAATCTTTTTTTATCAATGATCCGATCATTATGGTCGCTCCCAATGTTGCTATTGAATATCCAACTACTCTGTCTTCTAAAGATAAAACCATCCCTATTAAAAAGGCCATAGCTCCAGTCTGTACAATAGTATCTATTATTGGCTGTTCTGGTCCGAGAACGTTGTCAAGAAATTCATTAGTAAAAAATCCCCTGGCTTTTGTTTTTATATCGGTTACTCTTTCTTTATTCATAATTTATAGTTTAGCGATCCTTCGACTTCGCTCAGGCCTTCGGCTCTGAGTCTCAGGCTCAAAGAGATGCTCGCTTTACAGCTTCGCCACTTGAAGGAAGTCTAGTTCAATACTTCGATTTCCTCAGTATTTCGTTGGACTACTATTATAATTTAGCTACTTGAAGGAAGTCCAACTCAACTGGCGTTTCACGGCCGAATATTGATACTAAAACCTTCAGCTTCCCCTTTGTCTGGTCGATTTCGTTGATTGTTCCTAAGAAATCTGCAAACGGGCCGTCGGTAATTTTAACCGCTTCTCCAACAGAGAAAGCAGTTTTGTATAAAGGTTCTTCGGTTTTGGAAAACTTTTGAATCGCTTCGACTTCCTTTTCGGAAATCGGGGTCGGTTTATTTCCGGCACCGATGAAAGCCGTTACACCCTGTGTCGTTCTAACGAGTAACCACGTTTCGTCGTCTAAAATCATCCGGACCAAAACGTATCCTGGGAAAATTTTTTCTCTGACCGTCTCTTTTTTACCCTGGGAAACTTTGATCGTGTTTCTTGTCGGGACAATGATTTCAAAAATCCTGTCTTCAAAACCCAAAGTTTGAATTCGCTGTTTTAAGGATTTTGCGACTTTGTCTTCGTGACCGGAATATGTGTGTATGATATACCACTTCCCCTCAGACTTCGAAGTATCTTCTTTTTTTTCGTCTATTTTATTTTCTGTTTGCTGTTGGTCATCCATAATTGTAAATTTTTAATGTTTTAATTTTTAAAATTTAGATTTGATTTTAAATTTCAAATTTAGAATTTAAAATTATTTTACTATCAGCTCCATTAATTTTGTAAAGATAAAGTCGAATCCGCCGATAAAAAATCCGACTAACATACTTATCGCGATAACAACAAGGGTTAATCTTATAACTTCGTTTTGTGTCGGCCAGGTGACTTTTTTTAATTCGTCCCTTACTTCCAACAAAAACTTAACCGGTGTCGTCATAACAAATAAACTTCCGCCAAAGGCGGATGTAATTGCCTTAATTTTACCAAATGTTAGTTGACATGTAAAGGGGAGGCCGTTAGAATATAGATATATTTGAGGTTGGATATCTTTGATGTCCTTGATTTTGCCCGCCCCGCTTCGCTTGGCGAGGCCGGGGAATAATTGATCACTTGAAATTTCGATCAAAAAGCTCAAGATTTCAAAAAATCAAGATCAAAAATTCTAATAAATTATGTCAAAAATTCGTAAAGTCGTAATCCCAGCCGCTGGTTTCGGTACCAGATTTCTGCCCCAAACAAAAGCGATGCCCAAAGAAATGCTCCCGATCGTGGATAAACCCGTTATTCAATACGTCGTCGAAGAAGCTGTAAATTCGGGAATTAAAGATATAATAATAGTAACGGGTTATGTTAAGCGCGCGATCGAAGATCATTTTGATACTCCAAGCGCAGAGCTCATAAAAAACCTCGAAGCCGGCGGAAAACAAAAATTATTGGAAGAAGTTAAAAAGATTTCCGAAATGGCGAATTTTATTTATATCCGTCAAAAAGGAATGTACGGAAACGGCACTCCGGTTTTGTCGGCAGAGCCCGCGATCGAGGACGAAATGTTTGCTGTTATGTGGGGAGATGAATTTATTTACAGTGATCCGCCGAGGCTTTCGCAAATGATTAAAGTTCACGAAAAATACGGCGGGGCGGTAATATCGGCCGTTCGAATCAAAAAAAAGGAAGATTTAAAACGCTACGGAATCGCAAAGGTCGAGAAGGTCGAAAATAATGTTTATAGAATTGAAAAGATTGTCGAGAAGCCGGAACCGGATGAGGCCCCGTCGGATTTTGCAACCCACGGAGCGTATGTTTTGCCGCCGGAAATTTTTAATATTCTACGAAATCAAAAACCCGGGAAAAACGGAGAAATATCTTTACCGGAAGCGATCGACGAATTAATTAAAACCGGTTATCCGGTTTTTGCGTGTGAAATCGAAAATGGAGTTTACTACGATACAGGAAACAAAATCGAATACATGAAAACAGTCGTCGAGTTCGCGTTAAGGCATCCTGATATTAACGGCGAATTCCGCAAATTCCTCAAGAGTTTGGATTTATAAATTTGTAGTTGTATAATTGTTCCTCGATGTCTAAAGAAATACCCATTTGTAATTATTATTCTGGTAATAGCGAGGTAATCGATACTGATTTGAGTGCGATTCTTTCTGCGGCAAATAATTTGCCATTAAGATGGCCGGAGGAAGTTCGAAATAGCCAGATAGTGGACGAATCAAATAAGGGTGAGGCAGGAAATTTTGTTGCCGACAATATTAAGAAAAATTTAGATGCAGGTAGAACAGTCGTTATCGAAGACGGATCGCACGGATTAGCTTACGGAATAAATTTGTCTAAAGGTGATTCGGTTGAAATTACTAGGGTTGATCGTTTTTATTCCGACAAGACAAAAAAATCACGTATCGAAAAAATGATTTTTCAAAACCCGGTTTTCAAGACAGAATTTACAGAAGATAACCAATTCCGGCTTTTTATCGAAGGAACTGAAAACGAAGAGAAGAAAATACTGGAAGTCGCTTCGAATGGAAATTTTTATCCGCGTCCTTTTTTGATCGCCTCGTATGTAAAATTTGAATACGATGTTTTGATCGGAAATAAATTTGATCAAAAAATCTTGGCAGGAAGAAAACTGTTAAAACTGCAAAATATTATTCTCGCAAAAAAAGACGCTAGAGGATCCTTCGCCGGAATCTGGGGACACGAAGGGTCGATTGCTTGGGTTGTAAGCAGACCGGCGTCTAGCATATAATAATAGAATGTCGAAAAAACTGCAGTATGCTATATACGGAATATCCATTTTTCTTATTTTTGTATTTTTCTCTTATCTTGTTCATAAAAATTTATTCACGCGGTTTGATTTCGATACGACGGTAAAATTACAAAACCACGCGAAAAAAATATTCGACGATTTATCTTCTTGGTTGAGCGTTATCGGTGGCTTCGAAGTCGCGACGATAATTTTAATCATTTTTTTAATTTACACAAGGAGACTGCTTGGATTTATTGTTTTATTTATTTATGGTTTAATTCATGTTTTTGAGCTTTACGGAAAAACGTTCGTTAATCATTTGCCGCCGCCATTTTTTATGGTTAGGACCGAAAAATTTATCGAGTTTCCCCAATTTTATGTGCGCACCGAAAATTCTTATCCGTCGGGGCATGCGGCTAGAGCAACATTTATTTCAATTTTAATCTGCCTTTTTACGATGAACTCAAAAAAACTTTCTAAAAATCAAAAATATATTATTTTGGGTTTTGTTTTAATTTATGATTTCGCCATGTTTGCGAGTAGGCCTTATTTGGGAGAGCATTGGATGTCGGATGTAATCGGCGGAATGTTGTTGGGCTTGGGTTTGGGACTTATTTCTTATATTTTTATTCAGCCCAAATCATAAATTTTTTCTTCCTCGGAAACGTGGAGTATAATTTACACGAGGACAATTATGTATATCTCGCGCCTCAATTCTGAGGCTTGCGATTTTTACGTGTGCTTCTTCTGCACCTTCTCCTTTTTTGCCAATGCCTGCCTTAATTCTATCTACTTCCTTCCTAAACCAACATTCCTTCAGAATTTGGCAGTCAAAACACAACTCTTTTCCCATATCCGATAGTAATTATACCTAAAATTTCTGTTTTTGGCAAAAAAATTTACCGCTTAAATTTTAAAAATGTGATATTATCAGAATTATGATAGACGATATAGCGGAAAAAATTGAATTTACAAAGGAAGAAAAAACTAGACTAGAAGCGCTAAAAGAAGATGTTAAACGGGGAGAAAGACACGAGTATTTACTTGATAAGCCCTCAACAAAAGCGGCGATATTTACAAAATTTCTTATTTCGACAGGTAGATTAAACGAAGATCAGGTTGAACCAATAAAACATAAAAACATAATAGATGAGATTGATAAATTCTTGAGAGAGAAAGCCGTTATCAAAGAAGAAAAGAGTGTTACAGATGAGAGATTAAACAAATATAAAGACCGAATGAAAAAAATTCATAATGAATTTGTAAAGAAAATAAAAAGAGACAAACGAACACGGGTTGATAAATACAAGGTTATCTCGGGCGATAATAGAACGATGGCGGCAGATTATAGTTTAGAAATATTTTTTGAAGACGGAGAATTAGACATTTCTTATACAAAAGGCGGCCCAGACGACGGTTTGTTGCTGATTAGTTATAAAAAAGTTTATTACACAGATTCTAATGACGTAGAAAGATTTGTAAACGATCAAATTTTCATAAATAAAGATGGTACGTTTTTGATTAATAAGTGTAATTTAGACGAGGAGACAATCGAGCAACATCAAATTACTCAGAAATCGGAAGAAGCTATAACTAATGAGAAAACAAGTTTTGCTATTGATGATATTGGAAAAATTTTAGAAGTCTATTCTACTAGCGTCGTTTAAATTATTATTTGCATTTTTTATGCCTCCGCATTAGAATACGGTTTGTTAAAAATTATAATTTCAGTATGATTATCGGTGCAGAAAGAATGGCGATGACAAGAGCAAAAAGACTAAAAAGCCATTCTATTGTTGGGGATTCAGAGTTCCCAATTATGATTTCAGATTATTTTGAAACGACAAAAGAAAAAATAGCTCTTGGAAAAAAAATTAAAAAACTCGTGAGTCAAATGCCTCTTTTACGAAATACCGTAGAAAATAAGATGGTTTCTTTTAGAGAAACGGGTGTTCTGGTAACCACAAATCCCGCCGATATATTTACGATCGAATATAGAAAGAATTTTTATTTTAATGTTTTGGAAGTCGATTTAGTTTTAACCACAGGCGAACCAAAAGACAGAGAATTACGCGGTGAATATAAAAGCAGCGGTCAATCTGAATCAGGGGAAAGTTATCCGTCTGTTTATGTAGAATTTACAATAGAAAAGAGCGGAAATTTTACAATCTTGGATCGTAAATCAAAAGGTGGAACACTCCGAACAGAAGAATATAAAGTAGTACAGGGGAAACTCAACAGGCCGGTTACGAAACAAGCAGTTGACGTAATCGATGAGGTTAAATACGTGCTTGGTTTGTATTTAGAAGAACATTAAATAACATAATCTCTTTAAATTTCTAATCCGCTATATCCTTCTGCTCGATATATTTTTAATATTTGGTCTTTTTCACTTGTTATTATATCGCCATCTTTGGCTACAGGATTGCCCTTATTTTCGATATAAGCTTGTGCGTGATCGAGATCGCCGTGTGCCATTAAGAGAATTTGTCGATGCGCTTCGGTGCCATCGCGTGGTGCAATATATATGGCCCATACTCGGAAAAGTTTATCACCACATTCTTCCGTTTTCAATTCATGGGCATTTAGCCATGTTTTATATTGATTAAGTTTTGTTTGAATTTCCCTTTGAGTTTGTTCTAATCGCACCCTTCGTTCTTCTTCAGACGGAAGAGGTGATCCTTTTTGTTCAACAGCGACCATAATAATTTAAAATTTATTAATCTTTAAAGAATTCTAGCACCAAACATGGATAAACTCAACAAAAACAGGCCGGGAAAAGGAGCGCTCAGTGAAATTACAAAAAAGCCTGTTGTCTTATTTATCTATAATATCCAATTCAGCAATTACTCTGTAATTTGGATCTTTTGAAACATCTTTAGAAATCTTGCCAATAATCTCTCTGGGTAATTCAGAAAGAGCGCCCCTTATGTAGGCATTATACGCACGATGATTCCCATCGGCTATTGCTTGATTTCCGCCCAGATCTTCATAGACAGATATTGGTTTTAAAGTATCTGTGTTTTCTAAACCGCTTCGAAAAACTATTGTTTCTTGGGTATATAAGGAAGTTCTAATAATTTCCATGAATGAGATATTATAGAGGAAAAGCAATGCTATATCAAACTATATCAGCAGGCCTTGAGTAACTATGCTTTATCCTGAGTTGGGTCGAAGGATTGGAACTTTTTACAGATATCGTACAGTACTTGGAGTTACCAAAGCTGTTCCTGGCGGGGATACATGTTTAGTGTTTTAAAGGTGTATCCTTGTGATTGTAAAGTTTCTATAATCCGCGGCAATGCCCTGACTGTTGCTAAATGATTTGAATGCATGACAATATTAGATCCATCATGTGTTGCGTTTACGACTCGCCCAACTAAATCGTCTATAGATGGCTCTGACCAATCTCTCGGATCAACATCCCACAAAAAAACTCGAAGTCCCAAATTATGAGCGTCACTTGTTACGTAAGAATTTAATCCCCCATAGGGGGGTCTGAAGAATACAACTGGTTTATTTCCATTAATCGATTGTAAAATATTATCTGTTTTTTCAAGTTCATTAAAAATAAAAGAAGAGGAAAAATTTGGCAAAAATGAGTGAGTAAGGGAATGATTTCCTAAAATATGACCATCTGTAAATGTTCTGACTGCCGCGTCACGAGCAGAAGGAATATTTTGTCCTATAAGGAAAAATGTTGCACGGGCGTTATACTGTTTTAAGATGTCTAAAATAAGCGGATGATAAATAGTGTTTGGCCCATCGTCAAAAGTAAGATAGGCGGTTTTTGGTCCGGGTTTATCTTGTATTCCTAAAACATTTTTTGCGCGCAGTGTTCCTCCAGTTGGAATAATCTTTGTTTTGTGTTTCCCCGAATAAAATTGTGCATAGATTGCAGTTCGCGCGTCATCATCATCAAACTCCGCACGAGTGAACATTTCTATTTTGGCAGCAAAGATTCCCAGTTTTTGATTCAACAATTTATCGTCTAGTCTTAGCGAAAGTCTTGTTTTTTTAGGATTATTTGGATTGGGGCGTTCGACCACCATTAGCATTACTTTCAAATCTTCCGGCGTTAAAGTAAAAACTTGTCCACCGCTTGCGATTGAGACAGATGATTGTGTTAAGCGAGTAGCTTGTTCCCGAAGAGGCGCTAATTCGTTTTCAGCATGAAAAAAGGGATTAATTTTATTAACAGGAAGGGTTATTGGTTCAAGCGGTGGAAGACTAATATTTTTTACAATTAGAGCTGCAAGTTGTTTTGTGTCAATTTGCGCTCCAGGTTGGGCAGGAACAGTTTTTGTCATATCACTAACAAAATCAGGGTGGATTGGGATAGGATTATGGTTAATTTGATCTTTTATTCGTAATATTTGAAGAGTAAGTAACGTTTGAGAGACGTTTCCGGAAAGTTGCATATTCTCTATGCCAAACAATGCTTTAACTTGTGTAATCAATTTTTGGAGTGTATTGCCTTGTCGCCCGCTAAGTAGGATTTTATTTGTAGTAAAAGATGGGTTTATCTTATATCCAATATCAGAGGGATAAACAGTAAATGTTTTATCTCCATAGGAAAGCATAAGAGGACGATTATTAAAAGATGCTTTTTCTGCAACAATTTTTTCAAGCGCTGTCTTTCCCAAAAAAGAAATATTCTTTCCTTCAAATTTGAGCCCGACAATCGGCAGAGTATTTTGGAAATTGTCTACAAGAAGAATAATATCAAATAAAACAAAAAGAAAGATAAGTACGGCATAGAAATATAAAATTTTTGATTTCATTGTGTTACCAAACATGATCCTCTTGCGATTTCGAAATCTTGTTCGAGTTCTTCGGGAACAATGAGCTGTTCGGTTTTAAGTCCCAGGTCGGCTTGCTTGCAAAATATTTTTAATTGTTTTTCCACTAATGTCCGTTTAATAATATCCATTTGCTGCAGATTTTCCTGGGCCTTATCTATTTGATCAGAAAGCCGTTGAATAAGAAATGATGTTGTTGAAAAATCATTCTTGGAAATTGTTCGATTAAGGTCGACTGTTTTATTTTTAGCAAAATTGATTAACGTTTCTGTTTGCCGTTGCGGGTCTTTTGTCTCTTGCAGCTGTTTGTCTTCTTGATCTACTTTGTCAATTATAGCGGTATCAATTGTTTTTGGTTCTGCAATTGTTGCCTCGAAATCAATTACTGGCAGGTTAATAAGAGAAGATGCATTATTCTCCGAGGTAGTGTCTACGATCTCTTGCATATTTCTTTGCTGGCTGTCTGAAGTTTGTTGTTCAACGGTTATTATTGGAGGAGGAGTAATTTGCGCGCTCTGTCCTTCTATTGGCGTTGGATTTTGATTAATTAGGCTTGTTTCATCTGTCTGCAAAGGTTGATCTGAAGGTTGTTGGACAGATTGTGTGGTTGGAGTTGTTTGATCCGAGGGAGAAGGTTGAGTTTGTTCTTGAGAATTTCCTGTATTCGTTGGCGCATCGGGTGTTGTATTTGGCGCATTGCTGTCGGAATTTTGGGTCTGTTGTGGTTGTGTTGTATCTGGCGGACTTGTTTGATCGGGTGGCGGGTTTTCCGGTTGGACTTCCTGGGCAATATATCTTGCTCCCAAAACTTGTTTTAGGGAATGTCTTGCTATCTGAGCTTGTTGAGACTTAATTGAAGTTCCGGCAAGCAAGATTATTATTAGAAATTGTATTGCAAAGAGAGCAGGCAGTTTCATAATTTTATTGTATCATTTGTCGATTATTTTTTCTTTTCATTATTCTTATTGACCGCTGGCGGGTTTGGCAGTACGGCTTGGGGTTGGCTTTTAGGTTGCTCGTGAGGAGAATTTTGCGGTTATGATTTTTGTTCTAATTTTGATTGAGAAGCGAAGTAAATACCGATGATCAGGTTACAGAGCTTTCTCCCCACGAAAAACTTGTTGTTAAAAGAAGTGAAAGAGGGATTTCGGTCGCCGCAGTGGTTTTTGAGTGCAGGGCTTGAGTAACTATGTTGGAAGATATTTTAGAGCTGGGTTGCTATATCCGAAGGAAAATCATTCTTTTCTTCACGCATCCAGTCAATAACATCACTAACTAGAGCAGAATCTCGATAATTGGTAAATGCAACTGCTTCGAATGCTAAAACAAAAGTTCGATTTATTTCTTGTCTTTTATCTTCATTCTCTTCCCCATATTTTTTCCCAAGATACATACCATATCCTTCGATTATCATGCTCCACACGGGAGTACCTTTAGCTCTAAATTTCTTGTCTGCCCATTCTGGATACTTTTGTTTTGCTTCTTGGACTGTCTGACAAAGCGTTTCATTTCCCTGCTTGATAATTTGTCCAAGTGTAGGTAGTTGTTCATTTTCTATTAAAATTTTTAGTTTTCCTACGTCTCTAAATGCTCCTGCATAGTTTTGCGTGATGTTAATTGTTTCGATGATATACGTGAAAGTCTGTTCCCGTTGTAGCGATTCTTGGTGATTCCGGGCCAACCATCTAGCGGACTCTACAATATTCGGATATTGTTTTAAGCTTCGGGCCTCATAAAGAGCTAATTGTCCTGCTCTTCTTTCCAGATTCTGCGACATAGAAGAGGATTATAGCGAAAAAGATGCAAAATATTAAACTGTAAGATATTTTGCAGGCCTTGAGTAACTATGTTGGAAACTTTTATTACACTATTTGAGGTTAAAAACCTTAACTTTTTTTGCGGGTGAAACCCCATCTCCTTTTATAAGCGATATATTATCAAAAGTAGAGTGTATATCTAAATTCATTGCCTCGGCTGTTGTATACGCAATATCCTCGAGATTATCTTTGGCACTAATTTTTCCCAAAGTCATGTGGGGGTCGAAGATGTATTTTTGCTCTAGAAAACTTAATATTCCTGAATAAAGTTTATTGTGTACATTAATTATTTCATCACGACCTTCTTTAACTCGAAGAAAAAGAAGATGATCATCGGTTTTCAGCAGACCATGTAAATGTATTTGGAAGGGTTTTAAATCTTCTGTAACTTTTTTCAGATGTTTAAAAATTTGATCTTCTGGAATGTCTGAAAAAGGGGAGACTAGCGTAATATGTGGTGGAATGATATTCCAATGTGGATCATAGTTTTCTCTAAACGCATTTATCTTCTCTAGGTTTATTTTAGGGAAATAGACAATAGCATATTGTTCCATGAGGTAATTGTAGCAGGTTCGAATCCGTATAAGGGTGTAATATTCAGCAGATTGGGACTGGCTATGTAAGTGTATTCTTAAGCATTCTGTGAATTCTTTCCCAACCTCTTGTTGTTTTTAAATATTTTTCTGTTGCAATTGCATCTTCTTTTGACATAAATCCTTGAAAATGTATTAACAGAAATGGTGCTCTTCCTTTTGTCGAAAAAGACTCCTTGCTCTGGTGCTCCTTCAATCTTTTTTTGAGGTCTTGTGTATAACCTATGTAAAGTCCCTTATCTTTTAAGCTCTGAAGAATGTAAACATAATACACAAAGAAATTATATCAGGAGAAAATAAAAGTGGCACGCCACAAGCATGTAAACTGCTTGTGGCAGGCCAGGAGGGAATCGAACCCCCAACAGAGGTTTTGGAGACCTCAGTTATACCATTTAACTACTGGCCTATGTTGTCTGCTTAGAACTTCGGGACCCCGTACATCTAGCTTATTCCATTTAACTACCGACCCAGATCTGATGCTAGCCTCAAACATTATATATTTTCTCAACATTGCACGCAAGATAAGCTACTTTGAATCATCCTTTCGCCTTTTGGTGGCCATTAGGGCAGGGAGCAATAAAAGAATGAATGACATGACTAGAAATTTGAAATGTTCTCTCATAAGTCTTAATATATAATATACTAACTTATTATACATAGATTGGTTAATCGAGAATTCCGGGTTTTACGTAGCCTCCCGCGGCGCGGACAGAGTATTTTGCGAGAGAAATCAGGAACTTCTTAAACGATTCCATCCTGTTTAATTCCTCAAGTTTCTTTAATCCGATTTTAAACCCGCTTCCGCGCGCTTCGTAAAACAATTGCATTTTCGAAGCAGTCATGCGGGTTACATTAAGGATGCTGGAAATTTGAGAATCCGGTAAACCTTCTTCAATCAAAACAATAATTGCGAGTCTTTTTGCGAGCATGATTTTTTCGGTAGGAGTCAAAAGGGAATCCAGGAAAGACACCATTTCGTCACCCCTTGTTATGTGGGTTAAAACCTGATTGAAGCTGTCTATAAGCTTCGCTTCGGCCTTTTTTGATAATTTATTACGAGAAACATGCGGCATATCAATGTATAATATACTAACTTATTATACAATAGTAAATATGAATCTTTTTGTCAATCAATTATTTCAATTTTTCGACTTCTTTGTGATCAGTCTTTTTCTTGCAATGCTTGCAATATTTTTTCAGCACCAGTTTTTCTGTTGTATTTAATTTATTTCGATAAGTAATATAATTTCTGTTTTTACAGACCGAACAGAAAAGACCGAGTGTTACTCTGTGTTCGCTTTTTTTTGCCATACTACTGTCCTCCTTTCAATATATGATGGAGCCGACAATGGGAATCGAACCCATACTCAATTCATTACCAATGAATCGTTTTACCACTAAACTATGTCGGCTTAGATCTACGGGATCCCGCATTTCTAAGGCAAATTTTATCAAAAGTTACTAGAAAGTGCTGGGACCAACGACTCGCCCCGCCTGCAATGCCTTGCAATGGCGGGCAGGTCTGCCACTGAGCCACTTCGGTACTTCGTCGTTTCGTTCCTCAGTGTGCTGAGGGAGGGAATTGCACCCCCGAAGTCCTTTCGGACGTCTGGTCTACAGCCAGATGCGATTGCTACTCCGCCACCTCAGCGTAAAATAGTTATGAGTCGAAGGTTATTGGTTATGAGTCAAAACTAACATCTCATAACTCGTCACTGGTTTAGAGCCGAAGGTGGGATTCGGACCCACGACTTGCTGTTTACAAAACAGCTACTCTACCACTGAGTTACTTCGGCAAGCCGATTTTACTGGGACAAAACAATCGCCCCGCCTGCAACGCTTTGCGTAGCAATGCGGGCAGGTCGGACTTTATCCGCTCATGCGGGAACTGAGCTATCTCGGCAAGCCAAGCTAATTTTACCAAAGCTAGAGATTTCGAGCAAGGACGAATCAAAAAAAAGTTTATTCCCCAAAAGAGGTAAAAGAGAGGTTAATAAATTAAATAAAATCTGCCTTTGATACAGAGTTGGTTAGGATTTCCCCGATTGAAATATTCAGGAAAGCTCAATCCGGCTCCACGGAGCCAAGACAATGTGCCTCGTTATCCTGCAAAGCAGGACTACCTCAAATCGTGTGAACTTGTAGAGGAAAAACTTCTAACCCCTCCGATATCAAAGAGCAGACATAGTATAGATATTTTATATTCTTTTGTCAATATCTTATAAGACTTTTATGGTAAAAGCAGACCTTGGGAAAAGGAAAAAAGCCTAAAAATTAAACTCCCGAGGGAAAAACCTCCAAATGGGAAAAGGAGCAAAAAAAAGATTATAAACATCCCAATCGACTCGAGCGCTAAATACATATTTGCTTCTCTTTCGGGTAAAAGAAGCGAGAAAACTTTTGAGCCGTCCAAAGGCGGAATCGGAATTAAATTAAAAATCGCTAAAAGAAGGTTATAATTCATAATTAAAACAAAAAACGAAAATATAAAAGTGAATAGAACATAAGGGACCGCGTTCATCACAAAGGACAAATTTAAAAATCGAAGAATTAAACTCGCGATGATCGCGACAATAATATTAGTTAACGGGCCGGCGAGTGCGACAAGAGCAATATCCTTTCTTCCTTCTTTTAGGTTAAACGGATCGATTGGGACGGGTTTTGCGGCGCCGAATATTACGGGTGAACCGGAAAGTAAAAGCAAAAGGGGAAAGATAATACTCATAAACAGATCGATATGGCTTTTTGGATTCAGAGTTAATCTTCCCGAAAGTCTTGCCGTAGGATCGCCCAAGCGATCAGCAACATAACCGTGTGCAATTTCGTGTAAGATCGCGGAAAAAAGTAAAATTATTAAACCCAAGATCAGTTCCATATTGTTTAGTGAGTGTTAATATGATATCATATATACTCATAATATTGAAATTTTTATTACTATGGCGATGAAATGTTATTTATGCGGAAAAGGGAAAATGATCGGACGTCAACACAAGCACCATCCGGGTGTTGCCGGAGGCCGATGGAAGAAAAGGGCGCCACATACAGTAAAAATTTTTAAACCAAACCTCCACTCCGCGCGAATTAAAGTCGATGGATTTACAAAAAGAGTCAGACTTTGTACTAAGTGTTTAAGGATTGTAAAAGAGGATATAAAACTGAAAGAAAAAACGATAACGGAGGAAACTTCAGAGAAATATAAAAAAATGACAGCGGCTACCTAACATCGACGAGTTTCTTTTCCCATTCTTTCAAGCGTTTTTAGTTCCAATAGTATTTGCTCTGGATTTTCGTACGACGGAGGAGATTCTTCATGTGTCTGAAGTATAGCGGGTTCGATTTTGTCTAAGCGTGCCCGTAAATAACACTCTGTTTCTTCAGAAACTCCGTTGCGAAGCTTTAGTTGGGTTGCCCGAAATTCTCGATCTGCACGTTGGGGCGTAATTTCTCCTCTTTCCATATGATTAATGGATGAGTATATATGGCATTTTTTCAATTGTCAATGAGGTAGCTTTAATAGTAAAAATATTTTATTATTTCTTTTGCGTGAGGATATCCGTTTTCAAAATCTTTATAAGTCATCGGTTTTTTGCCCTCTACTTGAAGTTTATGATTCGGTAGAAACTTCAAGATTTTCTCCCGCTGAGCGGGATCTTGCTTCGCGCGACATTCTCTATCTTCAGTTTTGGCCGATAGTCTTAATTTTGCCCAAACTCCCGGCCAGGGATAATAAGCGCGAACCATTTTTTCAAATTCTTCTTTTGATTTAATTTTTGGAAGGTCAATATATCCATCGTTTCGGGTTAATTTTTTTGTCATCGACGCTTTTGCGTCATTCTGTTCAGCAGGTTTAATTTTGTTATCAACATATTTTTTTAAATTTTCTTTTAATAATTTTGCGCCGATTTCAAAAAGTCTTTTGTATAAAGTTTCGGACGTATCGGTTTTTAATATCGGTTCTTCTTTTTGCGCGAGTATCGGTCCGTGATCGATTTTATTATCGAGTTTTATTAACGATACGCCGGTTGTTTTGTCTCCGTTTAAAATCGCGGTTTGGACGGGTGTTGGTCCGCGGAATTTTGGGAGAAGCGACGGGTGAATATTTAAAATTCCTTTTGGAAAAAATTCTATAATTTCATCCGAAATGACCAATCCAAAATCAGCAAGAATTCCAACGGACGCGTTAATGGCAAATAGTTTATTGTTTGTGGTTTTATCGAAAGACGAAATCGGAAGATAGGGGATAGAATTCATTTTACAATAATCTAATACCTCGCCTTCTTTTTCGGTTGTAACGACAAGGCTTAATCCAAAATTACTTTTTAAAACTTTAATTATCGAGATAACATAAGAAGAAGATCCGAAAAAAATCGATTTCATAAAGTTACGAATTAATTATATCTCAATTTCTTCGAAGACATCCTCGTTTTTTTTATTTTTATGGGATTTAAAAAGTTTTTTTCTTTGCGCTAAAACGTGTTTTGGAAAAAGAATTCCGTCTAAATGATCGTACTCATGCTGAATAATTGTTGCCAAAAATCCGGTGAATTTTCTTTTGTGCTCTTTTCCATTTTCGTCTAAATACGACAGAGTAATACTTGGGTTTCGAGAGACACCCCCCCAAATATTTGGAAGCGACAAACAGCCTTCAAGTTTCTGATGATTTATTTTTTGTTCATCAGAAGCATCCGGAATTATCTTATCGATCGAGATTATTTTCGGATTGATAAAAGTCAATATTGGAGATTTCCTCGAAGGCTTTGCGATGAAAAGTTGAAGATTCTCCCCGACCTGCGGCGCGGCGAGTCCCACTCCTTCTGGATCCCTAGTATTATTTAAAGTTATCCTCATTTCTTCGATGAGTTTTAAAATTTTTTTGTCGATATTTTTTATTTCTCTCGCTTTTTGCGAAAGAATACTATTTGGAGCAGTGACAATTTTTAACATGTAGGAATTATAGCATACCCCAACTTTTGAGGGCGTCTTTTGCCTGGGTATCGTTTTCTGCTATATTTTGCAATATAAAATTCATTGTATCTCTCGCTTTTTGCGCGTATTCTTGGTTAATCACTTTTCCGTTTTTATCGACTGCTGAAGTTCGGTAATAAAGTCCTAAAGCGTAATACGCGTCGCGGTAATCGGGTTTTAGTTTTACAGTTTTTTCAAGCGCCGTAACCGCTTTTTGCGGATTATCGCTTTGTCCATACAGAAGTCCCAAATTATATGTTACCTTAGCGTCTGTAGGCGCAAGTTCACTCGCTTTTATAATCGCGGTTAATGCTATCGGCAAGTATTGTTTGTCGACCTGACTCAACGTATAAAAGATACGGACTCTGTCTTTCCAAAAAATCAGGTTATTCGGGTGTTCGGAAATTACATTATTATTTAAATCGATCGCTTCCTGTGCGAGTTTTGCGCCGGTCGAAGAATCTTTCTGCATATAAAACGCAGCCGCTAAAACTGCACTGTTTACTGCTAATTCGTCTTTGAAAATCGGTTCGCCTTCACGTTTAGAAACAGCATCTTTTAATAATGGGTAGGCTTGTTGATACTGGCTGACCCGATCTAGATTGTAGCCGAGCGCGTAAGCTTTATCCGCTTGCCAGAATTGGTATAAAAGTAGTATTAAATAAAGAGAAATTATTGTTAAAAGTGTCGCTCCGATCCATTGTCCACTAGAAATTTGCACAGAATCTTTTTTATTCCTTGGAAAAATTAGCAAACGATTAATATCAGGATCACCTCTCAAGACGTAAACAAATCCGGGAATTAAAAACAGATAGATGTTTGTGATTACGACCGAAAATCCGAAAAAATTTCCGACCAAAATTGATATATATCCGGACAATAATCCTAAAGTTAATAATTGATTTTGTTGTTTAGGAGAGGTGCAAACTAAATTTTCCGCCCTTTTTATTAAAGACCAGAAAAAATTTAAATGGTTTCTCGTAAAGAAACTTTTAAGAAACCAGCCGATCATCAAAAGATAAGTCCCGAGTCCTAAAATTCCGGTAGTTGCAAGATAATTTAAATATTCATTGTGTGCCTTGTTGTAAAGATAGTCCCATTCCGATGTAAGGTTGTGACCGACTGGTTTATATTTATAATAAGCAAACGCAAAAGTTTCGACTCCGCTTCCGAATATCGGATTAGCAAACCAAATGTCGATGGCACCTTGCCAGACAAAAGAACGAATTTTACCCGAATCAGTGCCTCCCATCTCGCCGGTTATTTTATTTGGAGTAGATTTTGCAGAAGTTACAGGGGATGTCACAGCCGGTTGTTTCACAAACATTTTTATTACTTCTTGATAGGAAAATTTATTAAATCTTGATATCGGCGTTCCAACAAAAAAAGTAGAGAAAATAATTAAAATCGCAAATATAATTAGGGACAAAAATTTCAATATTTCTTTTTTTGTAACTATAATATAGCCTAAAGCCAAAACAGCCAGGGATATTAAAGAAGCGGCGAATACAGATCTAGACCCAGTGTAAAGAAGATCGATAAAAAATAAAATAGCGAGAAATAGATAGCAGATTGAAAATAAAAAATTTTTCTTTGAAATCGATAATTTTCCGTTATCTTTCTTTTTAATTTTAAAATTCTTTAAAAACAGGGCGGCGGAGATCGGGATCATAATCGCAAGGTAGGAAGCGAGCCAATCGGGTTGGCCGAGTGTCGAAAAAATTCTCGCCCGCGGCTGAAACGCATCGGTCCAGCAGGAAACATCAAAAGTTCCCCGAAACATATAGCACGTCGGGTCGTACCCAAAATGCGACGGAAATCCCCACAAAGAAACAATTACGGCAGAGGAAAGACTTACGATAATAGCGCGTCTTACAAATTTTATATCGTTTAAATTCGAGACAAAAGCGTAATAAAGAAAAATATAGGTGATCGTCGAAAGAAGCCCGCCGTTGAATCTTGAATAATAACCCCAGAAAGATATGTGCGAGTCGATCGAAAAAATTGTCGAGATTATTTGTGATAATAAAAAAAGGATAATCGGGATATCGAGCGGTGTTTTTTGAATAAATATCCTTTTTTGAAAAATCATTTTTGTAAACCAAGAAGTACCTAAAATTATCGTTAACCCAAAAGTTAACCACATTTTATTAAATTCAAAAAGTTCAAAAGTTTTACCGGAAATGGCAAGTGGAACTAAAAAAAGGATTAAATAAAAAGAGTATTCGATGATGCGATTACAGATTTTTAGTATTTTCATCGATAAATTATAGAGATTTAATCTTAACATATTGGCAAAATTCGAACAAGATGTTATGATTTGATTAAATAAATTTGCAAAAATTATTATGTTTGATAAGTTATTTTCATTGTTTTCCCATGATGTTGGGATCGATTTAGGAACCGCAAATACACTTGTTTGGGTAAAAGATAAAGGGGTTGTTATCCGTGAGCCCTCGATCGTCACGATTCACAAAAAAACAAAAAAAGTGATCGCGATCGGAGGAGAAGCGAAAAAAATGATGGGTAAAACTCCTGGGACGATCGAAACAATACGACCACTTCGGCACGGAGTTATTTCGGATTTCGACATAACATCTGCGATGATCTCAAACTATATCCAAAAAATCCATGAGAGCAATAATTTTTTAACTACTTATTTTAGTAAACCTAAAGTCGTCGTCGGAATCCCGTCGTCTGTTACAGAAGTCGAGCGGCGCGCAGTTTGGGAGGCCGCACTTTCCGCGGGTGCAGGAGAAGCGTATTTAATCGAAGAACCGATGGCGGCCGCGATCGGCGAAGAAGTTTCGGTTTTTCAGCCGACGGGCGCGATGATCGTGGATATCGGCGGTGGGACGACCGAAATCGCTGTTATTTCTTTAGGCGGAATCGTTGTGAGTCACTCACTTAAAATTGCGGGAGATGAAATGGATCAGGCGATCGTACATTACATAAGACTTCGACACGGTTTGCTGCTCGGTGAAAGTCAGGCAGAAGATTTAAAAATAAAAATCGGAAGCGCGTATAAAAAAAGTTCCCGGCCAAAGGCCGGTCGTCCTCTGGACGAAAAAATTAAAGATCAAAACCAAGAAGAAAAAAGCGAGAAGGAATTAGCGGAAAAAATGGCAATTATAAGAGGTCGCGATATCGAGACCGGTCTTCCTAAAAGCATCAGAATTACAGAAGTTGAAGTTAGAGAAGCCTTAGCGCCGGTGCTCTCAAAGATAATCGAGGAGGTTGCAAACACTTTAGAAGAATCGCCTCCCGAATTAACAAGCGACATATTGGAGCATGGGATTGTATTAACAGGTGGAGGGGCAATGCTTTCCGGACTCGATCGTTTGATATTAGAAAGAACTCATATGCCGATTATTGTTTCCGATGATCCGTTAACGAGCGTTGCGAGAGGAATAGGAAAAGTTTTAGAAGATGATTCACTTCTTCAGAGGGTAAAAGTTACCGGTGGTTTAAAATAAGCCCCCTGTACGTGATTTATGAGAAAAAATGAAAGGGTAATTTCTGCATTTTTGATTTTTCTATTTTTTTTACTCGTAATTTTTGGACTTTCGAGAACAAAATATTTTACCGGAGTAAATTCTTTTTTAGAAAAGATATTAACTCCTTTTCAAAGCGCGACGTTCAGAATATTTAACGGTTTTCCGATTTTTTTTGATGATCCAAAATCGCAAGAATTAAAAAAAGAAAATGCGGAACTTGTAAAAGAACTAATAAATCTTAGAACTTTTGAAAAGGATAATAAAGCCTTAAAAGATCAATTCCAAATTTCTTACCCGAAATCGCAAAAACTTTTACCGGCAAAAATAATCGGGGCTCCGGGTTTTATTCCCGGTATTTCTATGCCGGAAAATTTTATAATCGACAGGGGAGAAAAAGACGGAATAAAGCCGGGACAAGTAGTCGTTTACGAAAATAATTTGATCGGTAGAGTTAAAAAAACAACTCAGAATTTATCGGTAGTCGAATTTTTATCTAATCTTAGTTCGTCATTTACGGCAAGAGTTATAACAGTGAAAGAAAACAACTCTCAAATTTTAGGAATTATAAAAGGAAGAGGGAATAACGAAATGCTTTTAGAGAATGTGGTTCTATCGGAAAATATCAAAACTAATAATGTCGTAACAACTTACGGAAGTATAAAAGAAGACGGATCGGGTTATCCACCTAATCTGGTCGTCGGAAAAATATTATCGGTCGATAAAAAACCGAGTGACCTTTTTCAAAAAGCAAAAGTTAAAAGTTTGGTCGATTTTTCTAAGCTTTCGACAGTCTTTGTAATAACTTCATTTTAAAATTATGTCGCGCTTGTTAATTTGGATTTTGCTTTTTATCGCCAGTTTACTCGAAGGGACGATAATAAATCTTCCGATAGTATTGAGTATTTTACTTTTATTATATATCAAAAAAAGAGATATTTCGGTTTTTTTATTGGCGGTTATTTTTGGAATAATGATCGATATTTTTTCCGTCCAAAATATTGGACAAAGTAGTATTTATCTAATCTCATTTCTTTTTATTGCCTCGATTTATGAAAAAAAATTTGAAATCGACACTTTGCCTTTTGTTCTAATATTTTCTTTTTTGGGATCGCTCGGATTTTTATGGATTTCCAGTTTTACAAATATTTTTATTGTGGCGATAATAAATTCATTAATCGCCGGAATTTCCTTTTTGCTTCTGAATCGCTTTTTTGTTAAAAAGATAGAGTATCAATAATGTTTTAAAATGCCTAAATTTAACATTCGCCCTTTGCAAAAAAAGGATTCGGAATGGATCAACAAAGTAACAAAGAAAAACTGGGGTTCTTCAAAAATTGTTTCACGAGGGAAGATTCATAGGGTAGATTTATTACCAGGTTTTATCGCCGAAAAAGACGGTAAAAATATTGGACTTATTCTTTATAATACTGAAAATAACGAGTGCGAAATAATAGTTCTAAATAGTTTTGAAAAAGGGATAGGCATTGGGTCGTCACTAATAGAATCGGTAAAAGAAATCGCTAAATCTTCTAATTGCAAAAGAGTATGGGTTGTAACTACAAACGATAATTTAGAAGCACAACGTTTTTATAAAAATAGAGGTTTTCGATTAGTAAAAATATATCCTGACGCAATTAAAGAATCGCGAAAACTAAAACCAGAGATTCCCTTTATTGGGAAAGGTGGAATTCCGATAGAAGATGAAATCGAATTTGAAATAATATTATAAATATGATAAAAGTTGGGGCCGCATTTCCGGATTTTATAAAACAAGAAAAACCGTCGCATCGAATAAAGACCGATTTTGAAAATAGTAGCGACCATAGTCGAAATATTCGGGGCTATGTTCTCTTGCTATCTCTCTTTTTGTTATTATTTTTAATTTTTATAAAGCTCTTATCGATTCAGGTTTTTCGGGGAAATTACTACAGAAATTTATCGGATAGTAATAGAATAAAAACAAATATTGTTCACGCGCCCAGGGGTACAATTTTTGACCGAAATGGTGCTCCTCTTGTTTTTAATATCCCGGGATTTCGCGAAAAGATAAAAGACAAAAGTATTCCTTTAACCCGCGAAGAAGCGTTACCATTAATCGCTTCGGGAAAGAAAGATTTAGAGATCGATAGTCTTAGACAATATCCGTATAAAGAAATTTTTTCTCACGTTTTGGGCTATACGGGACAAATTTCAAAAGAAGAGTTAAAAGATTCAAAATTCTCGAATTATCATCCCGATGATTTCGTCGGAAAAACCGGAATAGAAAAATCTTACGAAAAAAAACTTAAGGGAGTTGATGGAAAACAACTGATTGAGGTCGATACGACCGGAAAAGCGATTAGAACATTAGGACAAACAGATCCAATTTCCGGCGAAAATGTTTATTTGACCTTAGATGTAAAACTCCAGCAATCAGCTTTTGATGCGATGAAAGATGTTAAAAAAGGCGCCTTAATCGTTTCGACCTCTAAAGGTGAAATTTTGGCGCTTGTGTCAAAACCTTCTTTTGATCCGAATCTTTTTACATTGGGTGATGAGTATAAGCCGGATTCTAATTCGACTTATCAAAATATTACACAAGTGCTTTTAGATTCAAGTGATCAGCCGCTTATTAATCGCGCGATTTCCGGACAATTTCCGCCTGGATCGACTTTTAAAATTGTTAACGCGGCCGCTGGTTTAGAGAACAAGGTAATAGACGAGAATTTTAAAATCGAAGACACAGGGATTTTAAAAATCGGAAATTTTTCTTTTGCGAATTGGTATTTTACACAATACGGGAAAACAGAAGGTTGGATAAATATCGTTGATGCGATTAAACGTTCAAACGACATCTTCTTTTATAAAAGTGCGGAAATGGTTGGCATCGATAAAATGTCTTTTATGGCAAATAAATTTGGTTTGGGCCAAAAACTCGGAATAGACCTAACAGGTGAAGAAAAAGGCCTCGTCCCGACAGAAGAATGGAAAAAAGAAACAATCGGCGAACCGTGGTATTTAGGAGATACGTATCATTACGGAATTGGACAGGGATATCTTTTAACAACACCGTTACAGATTAATGCGATGACAGAAGTTATTTCAAACGGCGGCATTTTATACGAACCACATTTATTAAAAAATAAAAAACCAGTAATTAAAAATCAAAATTTTTTAAGTGGCAAAACTATTTCTTTGATTCAGCAAGGCATGGAAGAAAGTTGTAAAGAAGGAGGAGTCGCGTGGCCATTATTCGAATTCAGAGTTCAGAATTCAGAATTAAGAATTGATGGAAGAAATTTTCTCGAGGTAAATTCATCATCTGGTTCTGCGGACATGCGGAAAGTTTCGATCGCGTGCAAAACCGGAACTGCAGAACACGGTGACGAGAAAACTTTACCTCACGCATGGGTTACTATTTTTGCGCCAGCTTACAATCCACAAGTCGTTGTTACGGTTCTCGCAGAATCTTCAGGCGAAGGTTCAAATGTCGCGGCCCCGATCGCAAAAAAAGTTTTGGAAAATTATTTTTCGAAATAGCTTTACTATTTCCTCATTAAATTCTACGATTAGATAATGGATGAGAGATTTTATTGGTTAGGGTTTTCAGCGTTTTCGGGGGTCGGTCCGATTAAATTTCGAAAGCTTTTCGATAAATTTAAGTCGGCGGAAAAAGCGTGGAATGCAAATTCAGAAGAATTGAAATTAGTAATCGGTGATTCATTGACAGTTAAATTTGAAAATTTTAGAAAAACTTTTTCGGTCGATAACTATTCGAAAGTACTAACATGTAAAGGTGTAACCTTTACATGTTTGATGGATAAGGAATATCCGAAACTTTTAAAACAGATAAAAAATCCGCCGTTTGTAATATATTTTAAGGGCGACATCGACGTATTCAAAAACGATAAAACAATCGGAGTCGTGGGAACGCGGAAAATAACACAGTATGGAAAAGAAGTAACGGGAGAGTTCACCAAAAATTTAGTCGACGCGGGTTTTACGATAATTTCGGGGCTAGCTTTTGGGGTCGATGCGGTTTCACACCAGACCGCAATTGAGAACGATGGTCAAACTATAGCAGTTTTAGGAAGTGGTGTTGATTTATGTTTTCCGTTGTCAAATAGGGCTATATATAATAGTATCGTCGAAAAATCCGGCGCGGTTGTTTCAGAATTTCCGATCGGCGAATCACCATCGCGTGGTTCATTCCCTTCAAGAAACAGAATTATTGCCGGTTTATCGCTCGGAGTTTTGGTTACAGAAGGCGCAGAAGACAGTGGTGCTTTAATTACTGCAGAATATGCTTTTGAAAACAAAAGAAAAGTTTTTGCGGTGCCGGGGCCGATCACATCGACTTTATCAAAAGGTCCTTTTAAGCTAATTTCAAAAGGCGCAAAATTAGTAACATCGGTAGAAGATATTTTAAAAGAATTCATAATTTTGTCAGATCCTGAGCTTGTCGAAGGACAAAAGTCAAAAATCAAAACTACTCGCCTCGCTCAAGCTTTGGCGAAGCGGGCAATTCAAAGTTCAAAATTTAAGAACCTGACAAAAGAAGAACGGAAAATTTTAGATATTTTACAAAATGAAGATTTAGGGTTTGATCAAATCGTCAGAAAATCAAAAATTAATGCGTCGAATCTCGGTTCGATACTTTCGATGATGGAAATAAAAGGGATGATAAAAAGTATTAATAATAATTTATATTCCATTCATTTTTAAGTTTATGACTTGACAGCGATGATATAATTGTTTTTCCTTATTGACAAACATTATGCGAATTACATTAAACTAGATAAATAGTATGAATAATTTAGTTATCGTTGAATCTCCGACAAAAGCAAAGACGATCGGAAAATTTTTGGGCAATGGTTATCAGATAAAAGCTTCGATGGGACATGTTTTAGATCTGCCAAAAAGTGTGTTAGGGGTAGACGTGGATCATAACTTTAAACCTTTATATGAATTAATTCCCGACAAAAGCGATATTGTTCAAGAGCTCCAAACGATCGCAAAAAAAGCGGATTTGATAATTCTCGCGACAGATCCGGACCGTGAAGGAGAAGCGATCGCCGCGCATGTTAAAGATTTAATTAAGTCTAAAAAAGATAATATTAAAAGAATAGTTTTTCACGAAATCACAAAAGAAGCAGTCGAAGAAGCGCTTAACAATCCGCGCAAAATAGATGGTCATTTAGTCGATGCCCAGACTGCGAGGAGAGTTCTCGACAGACTGGTTGGTTATAAACTTTCGCCGCTTTTGTGGAGAAAAGTAAGAAGGGGATTATCTGCCGGGCGGGTTCAATCGGTCGCGCTAAGATTAATCGTTGAGCGCGAAAAAGAAATCGAAAAATTTAAAAAAGAAGAATACTATACCATCGCTACGGTTCTGGTAAACTCAAAACTCCCGCCAAAGGCGAGGCTCGCCAGAGGCGGCAAAACTCAAAACTCAAAACAAGAAGGAACGAGTTTCGATCTTGTTGAAATCAACGGAGATAAGATCGAATTACAAAAAACGTTTAATTTATACGACGGAGAATATACGGTAACAAAGACAATTCTCGGAAAGGAAACTCAGGCAAAAAAAATTGTCGATGATTTAAAAAAAGATCAATTTGTCGTTTCGGAAGTCGTTCAAAAGGAAATGAAAAGATCGCCGCAAGCGCCGTACACAACATCAACGCTACAGCAAGACGCATCTCGAAGATTGGGTTTAAACGGACGAAAAACGATGAGCTTGGCGCAAAAATTATATGAAGAGGGATACATTACTTATCACAGAACCGACTCGGTTGTAATGGCAACGTCCGCGCAAAAATCGATTATAAATTTTGTTAAAAGTGAGTATGGCGAAAAATATTTGCCCGAAAGCCCAAGGGTTTATACTGCAAAACAAAAATTAGCACAGGAAGCGCACGAAGCGATCCGTCCAACAAAAGTTGCATCAACAACGGCTGCTGTTACAAAAGATCTGGGACGAATATTCGGTAAGTTGTATGAAATTATTTGGCAGCGCGCGGTTGCTTCGCAAATGGCGGATGCAATAACCGAGTCGACGGCCGTCTTGGTCGATACGACCGGTTCAGAAGATACTTATAAATTAAAAGCAAGCGGATCGGTTTTAGTCTTCGAAGGTTTTTTAAAAGTTAATCCACAAGCACTTTCTGACACAAAACTCCCGGAATTTAAAGCTCAGGAAAAATTAAAACTTATAGATACTGACAAAGAATTTCACGAAACGCCTCCGCCACCAAGGTATAACGACGCCTCGCTCATTAAAACTTTAGAGGAAAAAGGGATCGGGCGGCCGTCGACTTATGCGTCGATTGTTTCAACGATCGAATCAAGACGATATATCGAAAGAGAGGAAGGAAGATTTATCCCGACAACTGTTGGAAACGCTGTCAACGAATTTTTGGTCGATAATTTTTCTGACATCGATGACATTCCGTTTACAGCACTTATGGAAGACGAATTGGACGAAATCGCAGACGGCAGAAGGGATTGGGAACCGATGATGAAAGAATTTTATAAGCCGTTTGAGAAAAAACTCGAAAAAGTTAAAGACGCAAAAAGAGTAAAAATAGAAGTCGAAAAAACGGATGAAAAATGCGAAAAGTGTAGTGCGCCTTTAGTCGTTAGAATCGGAAGATTCGGAAAATTTTTGTCGTGTTCTAAATTTCCGGAATGTAATTTTACAAAACCATTTATTCAGGAAACTGGTTTTAAATGCCCAAAAGACGGGGGAAATGTAATAGTCAGAAAAACCCGAAAAGGCAGAATTTTTTACGGTTGTTCAAATTATCCGAATTGCGATTTTGCGACTTGGAAACTAGAAGACCTCAGCGGAAAATCAAATCTCAAAATTCAAAATTCAAATCCAAAGAGCAAATCTCAAAATTAATTTACTACTTCAAGGTGTTCTTGATTTACTTTTATTCTTTTTTTAAGAGTTGTAGAATTCTTTTCAAAGAAAGACATAATTCCCAAAACGTATTTCTTAAATTCTAAAATTTTGTTTTCACTTCTATTCAAAGATCCATTAATTTTTTCTACCCTTTTTTCAATTTTCTCTATTTCCGTAGTTAATTTTTTTTCCAAAAGTTTGAGTTCGGATTTAAACTCCTTTCTTATTTTTCTCTTTTCGATCTTAAGTTGTTTGCGTATCTCAGTTCTTATTATTTTCTTAATTTCCGAAAGATCGGTTTTTGTTAACATAGTTTAATTACGATATATCTTTTTTGAGCCAATTTCAATAGTTCAAAATATAACTATTTGGGGCATTCTTTAAATTCGCAATTATTCGAAGAATCTCTCGAAACATACGATCCATCCGGACATTGTTTTGCATCCATCGTACAAACAACGCTAGTTTGAATTGGTGTCGCTTTCGGGCACATGTCCGCTGTTTCGGGGATCAAACAACGATGTGTTGCATCAAGACACGCCGGCCGTGGAATACATGTTGGAGAAGGACTGCGATCAGTGAATTTAAAGGTGGAGAGGATATCGGGATTTATATTGGTAATCTCAGACTCATTTAGTATCGTGCCTGGTTTTGCACAGAATCTGTAGATTATTTCGTAGCCTTTACCATTATGCATAACAAATAGTATTACTTGTGGACCCCCTGTTTGATCAATTCCTGGATAGTAAAGCCGAGTAGCTTTCTCTCCCTTAAAGTTTATTTCTTTGAAGGGATAATTGGGACTAAATCTAGTATTTTTAAACTCTTGTACAGACGAGAATCTATCAGCGCCAATCATAAATGTATCTATATTTGTTCCTCCCAAGCATTTTCCTACCTCATTTTTCAAATCAACATCTACTGTCCCATCTGAGGAGAGATTTATTTCATCGCGATATGGATATTTAAAAGAAAAATTCCAATCTTTATTTATATATGTTTTCCAATTGGCGGTCGTGTCGGGAGTTGGGGAGATTTTTGCAACTGGGGTTGGAGTTATTTTTGATGCATTATTTTTTGTTCCATAAGTTCCTAAAACAAAACCACCAACTAAAAAGGCGACTAGAAAAGAAATTCCGGCAAAAATAATAATAAATTTAAGAGTATTATTCTTTTTAGTCTTTATTTCAGTTTCCGATTGTTGAGCTAATTTTGACTGATTTGTATTTTGGACATTATTATCCATATTAATTTGTAAATTTAAAAGTCGAAATTATTTGTTTAAAAGTTTCTTCATCAAATTTTGCCATATTGGGTTCATGTTTAGGATTAAATGTTTCAAAGTCCTGAAATGGATTTGGAAAACTAAATCTTAAAGTTTTATTTCCGTTATTAAAAGGTAAATCAAAGTTTGTCCAGGTCATTGGTGCCGCAGCAACAAAATAATATTGTCCAGTAACTCCATCTGCTATTAGCCCATACTTACTCATTGCGCTTTTTGTCTGGATGTCGGGCTGATTAAATGGTTTGCCTATAATGGATATATTGATTGCAGGTGAAGGTTGTCCCTCTCCTGGAGTACTTTTCTGAGTTGGGGGAAACAAATCTGCTCCTGGAGGAATAATTGAAAGATCTCCGCTGTCGTTCTCTTTGTAGCTCCATCCATTTGGAATCTTTACAGAATAGCCATATGTTTTATTTGTAAGTATAAGTGCCCAACTGGAACTGTCTATTGTTTGGTTTTGGTCTAGGAATTTAAAAGTGGAAAGGATCTGATCAAAAATCTGTTGATCTTGTTTTGATGTTTCCTTATTAGAATTATAAAAAATATCAAAAAAAATATTGTTGATCGTTCCTAATGCTCCAACGCGATAGAGTGGTCCGCCAGGGGGAGCAAATTTATTAGAGGAAGAATCGAATTCTTGAGTGTAAACATATAGATTTTTTCCGTCGATTTTTTTAGCTGAGATTTGATAATTATAGTCATCTAATTTGTTAGTTGATAATATTGTATTAAGATCGTTTTGTCGGCCCTTAACATAATCTCCGGTAGTAAGCCACACGGTCAATATTGGCATTCCAGAATTTTCTTTCCCAAACTCAAGATTAAGTCCATTTTCAAACTCACCACTAGTGGATGAGATTTTAATATCGGGAGGATATTTAAAACTAAATCTAAATTTCGAATTTGTATATGTTTTCCAGTTAGCGGTTGGATCGACAGTTGGGGTTGGAGAAACTGTTTGGGTTGGAGTTATTTTTGCTTTTACCTTCCCGAGCTGTTTATATGGATTTTGGGAAGCTAGAAGAATTGCTCCTGTAATTCCGATTATTGGAATGACTGCAAAGATACTTAATATTATTTTTAACCATCTAGGCCAAATTTTCATCCATAGCCACATTAAAATTAAACCGATCGGAGCTAAAAAAATATAAAAGAGAATAACAATTATGATTTTGCCAATTTTATTTTCTGGAATAGTAGTATTTGGTGGAGCGGGAGCTCCTGTTTGAGAAGTGGGTATAGAAACGTTGTTATTAATAGAACTTTCCATTATTTTGTCGGCTCGATTAAGCCGGTACATCTCCAATTAACCTCAGCCTTTTTAGTATTCACATCGATAACACATGCCGGATTGCATCCGCTTTTCGGCTGATTAGGTGTTAGATCTATCCACAAAGTCCCAGTATTTTCGTTGCACATATGAGTTTGTTTTAAAGTTCCGTCCAAACTGCAGCTCGCACTTGCGATTTTTTCAGCGGCAGAAAAATCCATTTTTACGCTTGTATTTTTATCAATACAATTTTCGATATTATTTTTCTTTAAGAATTTAAACGTTTTTGTGACGTCCCATTTTTCGTTTTTCAAATCCTGGTATTTCGCGACATCGACGAGTGACGGATGCAAGCAGCCGCCGATATTCTTTGGAGTTTGGACCTGCGTTATTACAAATAATTTATCATTATATTTATAGATAGCAGGAATATACATAAGCGGTGGGTAGCCGACCGAAACGATTTCTTTTCCCGCTTTTATATCTCCGACTTTTACAGCCTCGTCGGCGTTGGAATTTTTAATTTCTGAAAATTCGTATTTATCTTTAGCGCCTTTCTTCAAAAGATAATCGTCGATTGTTCCCGTCCAATCAAAAACCTGAATCGTGTAAAAATTATCAATAGTTATTTCACTGCCTGTTTCTTTGATCGCATTTCCGCATTCTCCTTCTATGTCCTCACTCTCTCCATGGACTGCGCCTTTTGGCGGATATTTAAATTCAAAACCGTATTTTTCGTTTTTATAAGTTTTCCAGGAATTATAACTCGGTGTTGGTGTCGGAGTCGGTAAAATCTTTGTTGGTGTCGGAGTCGGTTTATTCGATATCGTCCCGAGTTTTTTAAAAGGATTAAATATAACGACCAGAATAATTATGATTATAACAAGTAAAACCGGAAATAATATTTTTAGCGGGATCGGAAACCTTCGGGGGGATTTTATCGATTTTAAACTTTTTTCAACTTCTTCGGGTTTTATTTCGGTTTGACTCGCGACATCAGAAATTTCCTCTTCGATTTTTTCTTCCATGAATTAAGTATTTCATTAAATCGGAGCGTGTGTCAAATTAATAAATTTTTGCGAGGACGACTATTAAAAAGAGGATTAAAGCCTGTATAATAATTCCCCACGGTTTTTCCATCTGCCAATGAAACTTTTTCTGAAATTTATAAAACCAGGTAAAAGGAGGTACATAAAAATATAAATAGGGCATAGTAATCCAGTCCAAAAGCTGGCTCGTTATGATAATAAAAAATGCGTAGTAAAGATCGGTGTTTGGAAAAAGTAGAGCGAGTAAGATATAAGCTGAAATAAAACCGATCGTAATATCAATAAAAGTTTTAATTAATATATTTTTATCTTTTTTTGCGTTTCCGTTTGTTCCTAAATCCCAGTGTGGAGTTAAGTCTGCTAAGATATGCGAGGCAAATGCTATGGGGACTGCAAGTTCCGGATTTCCGATTTTTGCTGCAATAACAGATCCGATTATCGCGTGGCCTGTTGCTGTCATGGTTTGGGGACCTCACCATGACTCTGAGCGCTAGTCGAATGAGTCATAAAATTTATTATAGACTAATTAAATCAGGGTATGTCAAGTTTCTCAAAAGGGCTTGACATTTTTGGTAAAATTAAGACACAATATAGTTGTGAGAAAAAATTCTTGGGTTCTTGTTTTTTTCTTCATCTTATTTCTCGTTTTTACCACGGTTTTTACACCTCGTGTTTTCGCAAACCGTCACGCAAAAATTTTAGGTGTCGCGACGACTTCACAGCAACTCTCGATTCCACCGACTGTCGAAGGACCCGGCCTTATCCTTCCCGATAGCCCGCTTTTTTTCCTCGATGAACTAAAACAAGAGGCTCGGATTTATACAGCGATTACGCCCGAGACAAAAGCACAGATCTATAAAGAGATCGCAGGAGAGCGTTTTGCAGAACTTAGATTTATGTTAGCGAGAAATAATAAACAAGGTGTCGAGTTAACGCTCGACGGAGTAAAAAATAATTTGGAAATGGCAGTCAATGAAGTAAATCAGGCACAGATGCGCGGAAAAAACGTTTCTAAACTGGCAAAAACAATAAACGACAGTATTAAAGAAAAACAGGAGGTACTCGATCAATTGCAATCACAAACAACAGGAGAATTAAAGGCAAGGATAGAAAGCGTTCAGGAATCACTCCTTGCATCAAAAATTAAAGGAGAAGATTCGTTAGCACTTGCCGATTTAGACAACGAAATTAGATACGATTTAGCAAGAAGAATCAAATCGGGTGTCCGCGAAACGATCGATTCAGTGGAATTGCTTCAGGAACAAATCGACGAACTAAACAATCAGGCGCTTGAAGCATCTAAACAAATGCTGGCAAGGCGCGAAGAGGCTTTAAATAAAACAATTCAGCAAAAAAATGAGGCATTAGTCAAAACTCAAGAACAATTATTAAATCAAGAAAAAGAAAAACAGACAAAGCTTTTAGGAGCCCAAACGAGCGCGCTTGATCAAGCGAAAGAAGCTCTAAAAGCGGCTTCGCAAGCGGCGGATGAATTTGGAAAAACACAAGCGATTCTCGACGGAGAAGAAATCCCGACTCCGCAAGCCACAGGAACCCCAACACCTACCTCAAGTCCTTGAGAATAAGCAAATACTACAAATTTCAAATAAACAAATCAATCTCAAATGTCAAATTTCTAATAGATACAGTTTGTTAAAGTTTGTTCATTTTAGTAAAATCGATATATGAAATTGCGTGCTTTTGAACTTAGGACGACTTTGCCAAAAATTGAAGACATCGAAAAAATTAAGAAAAACGAAATTTATATTATTTTAGATAATGTTTTAGATACTTATAATGTTGGTGCTATTTTTCGATTAGCCGATGCGGTCGCGGCGAAAAAAGTAATTTTATGTGGACAGACAGAGACTCCGCCGAATACTCGAATCAAAAAGGCGTCGATTAACACAACAGAATGGGTCCAATGGGAATACGCAGAAACTGCGATTTCTGCAATTCAGAATTTAAAGTTCAAAATTCAGAATTTAAATGTGGTAGCAATAGAACAAAACTCAAATAGCATGCCTTACGATAAAGTTGATTATCGCTTTCCGATTGCGCTAGTTGTCGGGAATGAAACAAGTGGTGTTTCAAAAGAGGTTCTCGAAATTGCAGACCAAATAGTAGAGCTTCCGATGTGGGGAGTGAATGTTTCGCTTAATGTGATGGTGTGTCTTGGGATTGTACTATATGAGGTAATGAAAAAACCTTGACAAATCCACAAATTAAACTATAATGTATCTTGGTATGTGAGTTTTTCTTGCCAAGGGTCTGCAAAGCAGACTGGGATTTAGAGCCCGCCTTTGGCGGGATTTTTTGTCACTTCGTCGCTTCGCTCCTCAGGGCAAGCTAATACTTGGTAGGTTGGAGTAAGCTTTTTTAAAAAAGAAAGTTTACTCTGAAGCTACGAAGTAGCTGAAGAGCTCTTTGAAAGTTTATTTTAATAGAACTTTCTAATTATCTAACCTGGTAATCAGAAAGTGGTAGGAACAAGACAAGGTTAATTTTTTTGCCCGCCCGATCTTCCCTTTCGCCTTAGTTCATTCGAACTGCGGCTCAAGGAGCGATCTTTGGCGGACTTCAAAAAATTGACTGAGTCAATTTTTTTTGAGAATTTGATCCTGGTTCAGGATGAACGCTGGCGGCGTGCCTTAAGCATGCAAGTCGAACGGTTTCCGCAAGGAAGCAGTGGCAGACGGGTGAGTAACGCGTACAAATCTACCTTCGAGTGGGGTATAGCTTTTCGAAAGAAGGGGTAATCCCCCATACGGTGAGTGGAGATTTAAGAGAATCTCAAAAGTCAAAAATCAAAACTCAAAATTACACCTCAAAATTAAAATCGATTAAAAAAATTTTAAGATTTAAGTTGTAGTTTTGAAATTTGCGCTTTGCGATTTGAACTTGAAAACTGATTAAAGTAAAGTTTTGTAGATCGT
>JAMDAA010000007.1 GCA_023484045.1 Patescibacteria group bacterium | reverse complement strand
TGACTTGGTATCAAGCAAAACACTTACTGAGGTTAATGGTGATTTCGAATTGTAGCGTAAATCTACATCAACAACATTACAATTTACTCCTTTTTCTCTTAATGCTTCTCCAATATTAGATCCACCGCATCCAAAATTAAGAACAGTTTCATTTCTTAAAGCCTCGGGAGAAATAAAAAGCCTACTTTCATAGCGTTTCCATCTTCTTGCTGTGGTAATGGCGCCTTCAAGACTAGATACTTTATTTGCAGATTTGTATAAAGATATTTCTGATAATAAACTTCTCTCGGACATAATATTATTGAAACCTCTCAATCACACCATCACACCCCGCTTCCTTTTAATCCCGCACTAATTTGTCGGGGAGCGGAGAATTGAACTCCGTCCACACGCACCCCATGCGCGCATTCTACCGGTAAACTACTCCCCGTCCTGCAAAGCAGAATGATCGTGATTGATCTCTTGTATTTTATCATAAATGCTTTTAAAATGAGTTTTAATATGGGACGCACGCCGAATTCACAAAAAGCAATGCCTCCAAATGGTCCGACAGAACAATCTCAAAAACTTGAAGCGGTTAAACTTGCGATGGAACAAATTGAAAAGCAATATGGACGCGGTTCGATTATGCGTTTTGGAGAGGCAGCGGGTAAACTCGACGTATCTGTTATCTCAACGGGCTGTCTTCCCTTGGATTTGGCGCTCGGGGTTGGTGGATTGCCAAGGGGGAGAATAATCGAAATCTTTGGTCCCGAGGCTTCGGGTAAAACTACGGTTAGTCTTTCGGTAATCGCGCAAGCGCAAAAGCACGGAGGGGTTGCGGCGTTTATAGATGCCGAGCACGCTTTGGATCCGCTTTGGGCACAAACGATCGGCGTAAAACTCGACGAACTTTTAATTTCCCAGCCCGACACAGGAGAACAGGCTTTGGAAATCGCCGAAAGCTTAATTCGATCGGGCGGAGTCGACGTGTTAGTTATTGATTCTGTTGCGGCTTTGGTTCCGCGGGCAGAGATCGAAGGGGAAATGGGAGATGCCATGATTGGACTTCAGGCACGTCTTATGTCCCAAGCGCTTAGAAAGTTGACTGGAGTTATTTCTAAATCCAAAACAATCGCTATATTCACAAATCAGCTCCGTCAAAAAATCGGCGTGATGTTTGGGAACCCTGAAACAACAACCGGAGGTTTGGCTCTCAAGTTTTACTCATCAGTTAGGATTGATGTTAGGAAAATAGAAACATTAAAAGATAGCGATAAAGTTATCGGTTCGAGACACCGCGCAAAAATCGTGAAAAACAAAGTTGCGGCACCGTTTAGAATCGCAGAATTTGATGTAATGGTCGGAGACGGAATTTCGCGTGAAGGCGGAATCGTAGATGTCGGAGTCGAAATGGAAATTATTCAAAAATCCGGCGCGTTTTATAGGTATGGCGAATTGATGCTCGGACAAGGAAAAGAAGCGACAAAAATGTTTCTTAAAGACAAAACAGATATCGCAAAAAAGATTGTAGAGGAAATAAAAGAAAAACACAAAAGTGCAACTTCAGCACCAGTTGAGTTAGGAGTAGAAGAAACAAAAGAATAATTTTCTGCCACATGGATGATTTTGGAAAGTTTTATAATAGAGCGCTTCGATTTCTCTCGTTTCGTCCAAGGTCGGAAAAGGAGATAAGCGATTACCTCAAAAAAAAGTCCTGCAAAGCAGGATCTAAAAAGTCTTCAGAAGAAATTAATCGATCAGTCATCGAAAAAATTATCCAAAAATTAAAGGAACAGAGATTTTTAAACGATGAAGAATTTGCCAGATGGTGGATCGAACAAAGGACAGAATTTAAGCCGAGAAGTTTAAGGTTAATAAAAATCGAGCTGAAACAAAAAGGAATAAATAATGAGATTATCGAATCTCAAATTGTAGATTCAAAATTACAAGTTCCAAACGACTTGCAGTCGGCGAGAAAATTAGTCGAAAAACAAATGAGAAAATACAGGAATTTACCGAAAGAAAAAGTTTATCAAAAATTGTTTCGTTTTTTGGCGAGTAAGGGATTCGATTACGAAACTATAAAAGAAGCGATTAAAAATGAAATTAATTGATAAATCAATCTATTTTAGGGGTTTAACCCCTAAAACACATCTAGTTGACGGGGGGTTAGATCAATAGTATAATAAAAAGGCAGAAATAGAAGCTGTAAAGCGAGTAGTCAAAGTTATGAAAAGATTAATTGACCTCTTTTTACATATTAAAAATTAAGCCGATAAATTCGGGTCTTCTATTGTTCTGCTTAAATAAATTATGGCACCGCAAAGTGATTTAATCGATTTAGAAAAAAAGCTTCTCGAAAAAGAAGAAAAACTTGAGCGTGAAAAAGAAAGACTCGATAAGGAGCGCGAAGAATTAGTTCATCTTAAAGATGAATATAGAGAGAAACTTCAAAGAGCTTCGGGATTAACAGAAGAAGAGGCAAAAAGAATACTGCTTTCAGAGATCGAACAAAAAAACGCGCAGATCGTCGCAAAAACAATTAAAGAGCGCGAAGAAGAGGCAAAGAGAACCGTCGACAAAAAATCCCAGGAAATATTAGTCGACGCGATGCGTCATGGTGCGATTAATTATATTGCAGAATACACTGTTTCGACGATTAAAATTCCGGACGAAGAAATGAAAGGGCGGATAATCGGGAAAGAAGGTCGGAATATAAGGGCTTTTGAAAACGCAACCGGAGTCGATGTTGATTTAGATGAAGAGGGAATAATAAGGCTTTCATCGTTTGATCAAGTCAGACGCGAGATCGCGAGACGCGCTTTAGAAAAACTTTTAACCGACACAAGAATTCAGCCTTTTAGGATCGAGGAAATCGTCGAACAGACGAAAAAAGAAGTCGAAAAAGTAATGTTTGAAGAAGGACAAAAACTTGCCCACGAAGTAGGAGTTTACAATCTTCCGGTCGAAATTTTGTCAGTAATCGGACGGTTTAAATTCAGGACTTCTTACGGGCAAAATCTTATCAGTCACACGATCGAGGAAACAAAAATAGGTGTGTATATGGCGCAGGAAATCGGCGCTGATTCAAACGTCGTAAGGCTCGGTTGTTTATTACACGACATTGGAAAAGTTTTAGAAGGGGAAGGAAATCATGCTAAACTCGGTGCTGATTTTCTTAAAAAATTTAATATTCCGGATCGTGTTTTAAACTGCGTTTTAGAACATCATGAAGACAAGCCGTTTTCGTCTGTGGAATCCGCGATCGTTTACACTGCTGATGCTATCTCGGGCGCAAGACCGGGCGCGAGACAGGAAAATTACGAAGAATATGTAAAAAGATTAAAAGAGATGGAAGAAATCGCAAAGACGTACGAAGGGGTAAGCGACGCGTACGCATTCGAAGCGGGCAGAGAAATTAGAGTTATTATTGATCCGGGAAGACTTGATGATAGTCAAACAATATTAGCTGCAGAAAAAATAAGGGAAGAGATCGATAAAAAATTAACCATCCCCGGCGAGGTAAAAGTAACTGCGATAAGAGAATTCCGCGCCGTTTCGGTAAATTCGTAGTATTCATTTTAATTTTGATTACTAATTGAATTTAATCTCCAATTTGCTTCTTGACAATGTTATGTTTTCATTGTATTTTTAACCTAATTAAGTTGTAAGTCCGCCAGAACTTACCGTTTAGCTTTTCAGAACTATTCGTTCACGCTTCACGGAGCGTTCTCAGGCGGACATAAGAAATTCTATAACTCATAAATTCGTTAAGAATTTCTAATGAAAGGGGGTGAATATACTTGACTAAAAGAGATTTAATCGACCTTGTTGCCAAAAAAGCTAATCTTACAAACAAAGCAGCGCGTGAGTCAGTGCAAGCTTTTCTTAACGCGATCAGAGATTCTCTAAAACGTGGAGAAAAGGTTGTTATTACAGGATTTGGCACTTTTTCAGTTAGAAAAAGAGCAGCAAGGCCGGGAAGAAATCCAAAAACCGGAGAAAAAATTACAATCGCAGCGAGAAAAGCTCCTGGTTTTACAGCCGGAAAAACATTAAAGAAAATAGTTAGATAAAATTTTATCTAGCGTGCATATAAAAAGAAGTTTCCTAAACTTTGGGAAGCTTCTTTTTTGATATTAAATCCACAAAAAAGTCTAGGAAGAGAGTAAGCCAGATTCTGTTAACCTCGTCCGCCTTCGGCGGGACGGGTTACCGCAATCTATCTCGGTTATGATTATTAGTCATTTACCGCTCTGGATAATTATCCAGAATGCCTTCGAACTTTGGTGCTCGGTAAAGCGCATTACGTCCGCCTTTCGGCGAGACAAACACCGTTCGGAAGTTGCAGCAGGTAGGATTGCCCGTTTCAGCCTTCGGCATACTCAGGCCAAGCTCTCACTTAACCCTGAGCGTAGTCGAAGGGTCGTTTCTGTTGCTCTCCCTTTGAGTCAATTCTCGCAGGGTTTCTTCATCCTTTCGGATTCAGAACACTAGCGCTTACGCGTCGGAGCTTACGCTCCATCCCCGGCTTTACACCTGTCTGGACTTTCCTCTCCACTTCGCTAAAGCTCCGCGGAGTAGCAGTCTTCTTCCTAGACTGCCAACATTATAGAAGAAAAATCAAAACAAATCAAGTTTAGCCTTATGTTGAACAGAGGATTTTATATTCGCAGTTTCGACAAAGAGATATTTTACTGCATTTAAAGTCGCTATTTTCGATTTCTTTTACCCTTTCGAGAATATATTTTTCTGCCTCTTCGAGTTGTTCTTTTGTTCTCGTTGTGGATATTTTTTGTCCTTTTTCTAAATAGTAAAGTGAGAGCACGACCTCGTCCGGTTTTTTATTAAAAACTTTTTCGTTTATTTTTGTCGCCGCTAAAGCATAGGTAGTCAATTGTAAATCCTTGGCAATATCCTTTTCGGTCGGTATATTACTTCCGGTTTTATAGTCGATGATCTCGATTTTATTTTCACTGATTTTATCGACGCGGTCTATCCTTCCCCCGACTTTTAAATTTTTAACAAAAAAATTAAACGGGTATTCGAGTATTTGGGTTTTGATTATCTTCTGGTCAAAATTCTCTTTGAAATAATTTGAAAGAATTAATCTGGCTTTTTCGAATGCGGCTTTTTCGTGAGATTTACTGGTATATCCATCATTAATCCAGTTTTTCTCTAATAATTTTTCGCTTTCATGAATTTTTATTTTTTCGTCGCGCAACGCCAATTGATAAAAATCGCGAAGAACGCTATGAAGGCTTATTCCAAAACTTTGGGCTGCGGTCGGCGCAGTTGGAATCTTTAATATATATTTTAATTTGTAATGTAAGGGACAAATTTCAAAAGTTTGAATTTGCGAATAAGAAATATAATTTATCTTCGTGGTAATTTTATTCGCAATCGTTTTTGTTTCTGTTAAAGGAGTAGCCCATTCGAGTAAAGATAACTGATTCGATGATTCTTCTGTCTTTTTTTTGGAGATAATTTTTTCGATCCGATTTTTTCCGATGATTTCGAAAACAAATGGAGATATTTTTCGCTCGCGTTTTCCCTCGCCATAGAAATTCGCCGCTGTTAAGAACAGAAGATCGCGCGCCCTTGTCGTACCGACATAAAAAAGTCTTCTTTCCTCTTCGAGATGGTAATCTCCGACGGGTAAAATTTCTTTTATTAAATCTTGGGGAATAGGGATTTGTTCTTTGCGTTCACGGGTCGGAAATCGTTGTTCAACAAGATTCACTAAAAATACAACTGGAAATTCTAGGCCTTTGCTCGAATGTATCGTTAAAATATTGACCGCGTTATTTTCGCTCCAGTCAACATCTGTTGCAAGCGGACTTTCCCCCATTTGCATCGATAAATCAATCCAATCGACAACCGCAAAAACAGACGCATCTTCGTGTTCAACTTCATACGTTTTTAATTTATCAAAAAACTTTGCGATATTTTGAGATTTTCTTTCATCCGTCTGGGTCTTTGATGAAATAATTTTTTTGAGAAGTCCAGAGTCTTCTAAAAAATAAAAAAGAATCTGACCAGCAGTGTCTTTGGGAACTCTTTTTATGTGTTTTCTTATCATTTCTGTGATGTATTGTGTTTTTTCTTTTGTCTCAGGTTTTAGATAAATTTCATCTGCTTTTTCGAGTGCTTCAAAAAGTGAATAATTTTTTCTTTTCGCCAAATTTAATAACTTCGCGATTTCGATCCCTTCTAAATTAAAAATTGGGTTCGTCAAAACTCTGTAAAGAGAAGCAGACTCTTCAAAATTGTATAAAACTTTTAAATAGGCGATTAAATCTTTTATCTCGTCCGCGTGAAAAAGCTTACCGGGCCCTAAAAATTGATAAGGGATTTTTATTCTTTCAAAAGCTCTAGTAAAAGACTGGGAGTGATCGTTTGCGCGAACCAGAATCGCGATATCAGAATATTTATAATTTTTATTTAATTCTTTTATTTTTTTAGCGACAAATTCGGCTTCATCTTCGGCCCTTTTACTAAAAACAAATTCGATTTCATTTCCTTTTATTCCACGTTCAGAAATTAGTTTTTTATTTATTTTTTCTTTTATTTCGAGTCTGTCGGGATTATTGTTTTGGATTAAATCATAAGATGAATCGAGTATTTCTTTTGTCGATCTGTAGTTTTTGATCAGTGTTATAATTTTTGCATCTTTAAAATGTTCTTTAAATTGGATAATATTTGAAATCGCAGCGCCGCGCCACCTATAAATCGCCTGATCATCATCGCCGACGACTGTAATGTTCTGTTTTCCTCCGGAAAGAAGTATCGCTAAAGTATTTTGGGCAAAATTAGTGTCTTGGAATTCATCCACTAAAATATACTTAAATTGGTTTTGATAATTTTTTAAAATGTTTTTTCGTATCCTAAAAAGTTTTAAAATATTGCTTATTAGATCCGAAAAATCCATGACTCCTTCTTTGACCTTTAGTTCCTCATAAATTTTACATGCATTTACGAGTTCCAGATTCTTTTTTAATTCTTCTTCATCAATTTTTGCCCGCTTCGCCCGCGAAGCTTGCTGCGCGAAGCGAGCGAGGCGATATTTTTGAGATTTTAGCCAATCTAAATATTCGGCAGGCGATACATCCTCATCTTTAAGTCGACTGAAATGCTGTAAAAGACTTTCTAGAAACTTATTGGGGTTGCCTAAAGGGCGAAAATATTCGAGATTAAATTTAAATAAATTATTCCGCAAGAATAAAACACTTTCGGCCTCGGTCATTAATTTATACGAAGGGTTAATGCCTATATGGATTGCCTCGCTTTTTAAAATCCGGTCGCAAAAAGCGTGAAATGTCGAAATCCACATCTGTGTATAACCGTAAGGCATCGCGACATCGACGCGTTCTTGCATTTCTCTTGCCGATTTTTCTGTAAAAGTTAATGCTAAAATTTCTGATGGAAGAATTTTTTTTTCGAGGATTAAATATTTAATTCTTTCGGTGATTACGGTCGTCTTACCGGTGCCTGCCCCAGCGATTATTAAAAGGGGTCCACTCCCGTGTCTAGCTGCTTCGAGTTGCTCTTTATTGAGCTTAACGTCTGCCATGCAGCTATTTTACCACACAAACAACACAGCAATTATCTTAAAATCTACTTTTTATTTAACAATCACAGTTCCTGTTTGGCTCGGGTTTAAGTGATTGTGATATCCGTATGTCCCCGGCTTATCAAAAGTTAACTGCACCGATGAACCATCGTTAAATTCTCCCAAGTTTAGCGGAGAATACAGTAAATGGGTAGGATGATTATTTGAGTTAACAGTGACCGGACTGCCGCTTTTATTTATCCATGTAACCACAGTTCCTATCTTAACCGTTATTGTGTTCGGTCCAAATCCGGATTGACTAACGGTTATTGTAGTTTGATTTTTCGGGGCATCGGTTGGCAACGATTGATTAATTGTATTCTGTGCCGGCGATGAACTTTGTTGTTTTGTCGATTTATTAGTTAATAAAAGAATACCCCCTCCAATTATTACTAATATAACGACCGCAAATAAAATAGTCTTATTCATTTTTCACCTCCCTCCCTTTATTATATCATGATGTTTCTGTACAGATGACTCTGTAATTTAAATTACTTATTTAATTCGCTATAATATCTTTATGGATCAAAATTTAGAATTTTATTTAAAATTTGTTAAAAAAGAAAAAGTTTCAAAGGATGCACATACTTTTTATTTTGACTGTTCAGGCCGTGGGATCGATTTTTTGCCTGGACAATTTACACAAATATTTCTGCCGATCGAAGATCCCGAAAGAGGAAATTCGCGTTATTTTACAATTTCTTCCTCGCCTTTAAATAAAGATTTTTTAACAATAACAACGAGAATAGTTAAAAGTAAGTTTAAAAAAACGCTTTTTGAGTTGACCCCGGGGACAGAAGTTAAGTTTTTAAAACCTTCCGGGGGATTTGTATTTAGAGAAGAAGACAATGAACCCAGGGTCTTTTTGGCAGGCGGAATCGGAGTTACACCGTTTCATAGCATAATAGCATACATAACGGTGAAAAAAATAACGACACAGATCACTTTGTTTGCTTCATTTTCTACGGTTGAAGACATAGTGTTTTACGACGAATTTACGCAAATCTCAAAGTCGAATCCTAATATAGAGATTGTTTATACGATTACAAAACCGGAAGAATCGAAATCTCAATGGACAGGGGAGACAGGAAGAATTTCCGAACAAATGATAAAAAAATATGTAAATGACATCGCGGATTCTTCTTTCTGGGTCGCCGGACCGCCCACAATGGTTACTGCGATTTTAGAAATAATTAATAATTTGGGCGTTCAAAAAGAAAAAATTCACAAGGAAAATTTTTCAGGGTATTAATTAAAAATTAATCTTCGATTTTGAGCTGTTCTTTTTCGATCTTGTCTTCTAAAGAATGAGTCGACTGAAGTTTTTGACCAAGCCTGTTAAAGCCAGTTAATACATTGCTGAATTGGGATGATGCGTTATTGATATGTTTTCCTAAAACCCCCATGTTTTCGTCAACTTTTGTGTAGTCGATCTGCAAAGCCCTTAGCATTTTGAAGACCTCGCGCGAACGGCTTTCGATTTTCCTTCCCTCAAAGGATAAAAGAATTGTTTGTAAATGGGCGTATAAAGTATTTGGAGAAACAACATAAACCCTGGATCTTCTTGCGTAATCTAAAACATCCGGTTCACTAACTATTTCATAATAAACAGTTTCGCTCGGTACATACATCAACGCAAAATCCATTGTCCCCTCTTCGGGCAGAATATATTTTTTCGAAATCGCGTCGATATGTTTTTTAACGTCTCTTGTAAATTCTTTTTTATAAATCTGTTCATCGGACTTATTTTCCGCCTTTGCCATTTTCTGAAAATTCTCCATCGGGAATTTCGAATCGATCGGTAAAATTCCGGCATCGGTTTGGATTGCCGCGTCGACTTTTTCGCCTGATTTAAATTGGTACTGCAAATGGAAGCTGTTTTTCGGAAACATCTGAGATATTAAATCTTTTAAAACTTGTTCGCCAATATTGCCCCTGAGTTTTGGGCTTTTTAAAAACTCCTGGAGCTCTTTCATGTTGCGGCCGATTTCACTCATTTGTCCAACCTCTTTTCCGACATCCCTTATTACGGCGGCCGCCTTGTCGAGTCTTTCGTTTAATTGTTTTGAGTTTTCCTGCAAAGTTTTTACCATGTGTACAGATGAGGTGTGGAGCGTTTCGTTTACGGCTTTGTTTGTTTTATCCAGAGTTGATTGCATGCTTTTTAACCATTCCAAAAGCGCTTCATCGGGTTTTTGCTTGTTCATCTCAGACAGTTTTTTATTCAAAAAGTATAATATCGCGGCGAATCCGGCAACAATAAAAACGATAATTACAACTTCAGTGGACATGGATCTATTTTAGCACAATTATTTAAAATATAATTCGGGGTTCACGTTGATTTTGCTCCAGTGAATGGGGTTGTAATTAAAGAATGCCGCGGTGGCAATCATCGCCGCATTGTCGGTGCATAAAAATTTTTCCGGAGCAAAAAATTTAATTCTTAAATCATAACTTTTGATCTCTAAACTTTTTCGGAGAAGTTCGTTTGCAGATACACCGCCGGAAATAAGAATCGATTTTGCTTTGTAATTTTCCGCGGCTTTCAAAGTTTTATCGATCAAAACATCAATAATCGCTTTTTGAACACTAGCCGAGATATTTGAAACTGTTTTTTGGTCGATCTTTTTCATTTTTTGCACTTCGCGAAGAACAGCTGCTTTTAAGCCGGAAAAGGAAAAATCAAAATTGCGAGAATTTATCATCGGCCGCGGAAAATTGAATGTGTTTTCGTTTCCCTTTTTTGCCGCATTTTCAATCGCTGGTCCTCCGGGATAAGAAAGATTTAAAAGTCTTGCGATTTTATCAAACGCCTCTCCGGCCGCATCATCTAAAGTTCCACCGATTAATTTAAGATTGCCGTGATTTTTCATTAAGACTAGATCTGTGTGTCCGCCGGAAACGATTAAAACTAGAGCAGGAAATTCGATCTCGTTTTGTTCACGAGAGGCCTTGATAAAGTTAGCATAAACGTGACCAATTAAATGATTAACGGGGATTATCGGTTTTTTCCAAACATAAGAGAGAGTTTTTGCGGCTTCGACTCCGACCAAAAGTGAGCCGATTAAACCCGGTCCGACAGTCACCGCGATCGCGTCAATCATTTTTTGATGCTCGACCCCTGGGGTTGAGCTCGCGTTTTTTAAAGCGTTGTTTATAACAGGAATCATGTATTTTATTTGTTCGCGCGCGGCGACTTCAGGAATTATCCCGCCGGTTTTTGAATGCAAGGGAAGAGAAGATGCGATAAGATTTGATATTATTTTTGTTTGTTTATCTTTCGAATTTGCTTCGATAACCGAAGCCGCGGTTTCATCACAAGAAGTTTCGATGCCTAAAATTCTCATCGATTTAAAGGTTTTCTGTTTTTACTTCATCGCCGGTTTTAAATCCGTATTTTTTTGAAAGACCGGCATTTATTTCTAAAACCATGTTGGCTTGAGTCTCTGGTTTATATATTGGGATTTGCTGTGTTTTAGGATCCGGTACTGCGGCATTCTCAAAAATAGTTACGATTTTATTTTTGTTTATATAAATTATATCGATCGGAAATTTCATTTTTTTCATCCAAAAAGGATAAAACCCGGGATCCTTAAAAGCAAACAACATTCCTTGATTTTGCGGAAGTGATGTTTTTTCGGAGAGTCCGATTTCTGTATCTTTAAGTGTTTTGGCAACGGTAACAGAAAATTTTTGGCTTTTTATCGTAACACTCGGAGTTTTCATAAACGGAAAAGAATTAGTTTTAAAATAATTACTAAAATAGCTGCCCAAAAGCGCGATTACGAACAATGCCCCAAAAAGTATTAATATTTTTTTCATAGATTAGATGTATTTAGCGATTTTTGTCGTCGATTGGTCTTCGATTTTTTCGATAACATCGACAACTTCTGCCCCAATCGCTTTTGCATGTTTTTCCTTTAGGTTACGTTTGGGATCGCCTTTTGTAGTTGCGATTATATCAGGTTTTAACAGAATTATTAAATCCCGATAGTCATTATCGGATTTCAAAAGAGGAATTTTTATAATATAGTCAGTCATTTTAAGATTAGAAAGTATTTCGGCCCGATCTTCTTGATTATTTATCGGGCGGTTTTCTCCTTTTATATTGCATATTTTTTCATCACTTTCAAGTATTATAAAGAGGAAATCTCCTTGTTTTTTTGCCTCGTTTAAAAACCTGACATGACCGATATGAAGGATGTCAAAACAGCCGCCAACCAAAACGATAGTTTTACCTTTTTGTTTCAATCCTTTACTAATATCGATTGACTGTTCAACGGTTAATATTTTATTCATCGTGTTTTAGTCTTTGGTTCCTTTTAAATACACCGCGGCCCATGGTTGAAAATTCGACACAAATTTATCAGAAATAATAATTTTTCCGTTTTTTGTCACTCGTCTTGTAAAATAAGTATTCATTCCGTTTGCAGAAAAATCGACTTGTTTTATTATCCCTTTTTTGAGCGTTGGATCATCTTGATAAACTGGCGGAAGCGCGGGAGATTGCGACGAAACAACAGGAGTGTCGATAACCGCTTGTCTTCCATCCCTTGTTCCATAGAGCAGAAAAGTAAGTCTTAAATTTTCTTGATCTACTAATGTTTGAATAAGCAAATAATTTCCTGTGTCATTTTTAAATCTTAAATCGACGCTCGGTGCGTAAACAGTTGCATCGAATCCCGGCGGAGAATCTTGTTCGTAATAACCGACTCTATAAGCATGAGCGTTTCGCTCGATTATCGTAAGACCCGCGTTTAACGCCGCGCGAAAAAGAGTCGTCGAAACTTGGCAAACTCCGCCGCCATCTCCTAAAACAGTTTTCCCGCTTTGGATTACGTATGCTTGTTTGTAGCCCGTCGCGGCAGAAATATCCCCGACCGCTTTATTAAATGAGAAAATTTCATTCGGCGCGATTAAGACCCCATTAAGTTTTGTCGCGGCGAGCGTAATATTGTGAATTCTTTCTGGAATCGAATGTTGAAATAGCGACGTGCCGGTTGCGACGAGCTCTTTTATCCCGAGATTATTAGCTTTTTCTGTCGTGACTTTCGGTTCGACGACTTTTATGATTAAGGGAAGCACGATTGTTAATGGTTTTTCTGTTGAGATAATTCCAGGAATTTTACTCGATAAATCGACTTTTAACGAATCAATATCGACTTCTTGTCCGTTACTCGAGGGTTGGAACGCGATTACTTTCCCGTCTTGAAAATTAAATAACGCATCTTTTGGCGCGATCGTTAATTTTTTTACAATCGGCGATAAAGCGTCCATTAAATAACGGTCTGAATAATGATAGGAAGGGGACAAATTAACACCATTTATATAGGCCTGAGACATTATTGCGATATCAGAAAATAAATTTTTTGTTCGGCCAACGCTGTATGCCTGATTTGCCAATAGATTTTCATCATAACCTAGACCTAATTGTTTTGCAGTTATTACAACGTTTTCTTTACCATCGGTAAGAACAAATTTTGTGTCTTCGGTCCTATGGTTTTTTTCTGCAAAAAAACTTCTGACGTCCTCTCTTGTCTTGTGGCCAAAATTAATTCCGTTGATCATAACTCCGGGGTAAACAACATTTTTATGAATATTTCGGAAGATTATAAAAATAAAACTGACGCAAAAGAAAAGTCCTAAAGTCGCACCGATCAAAAACCAGAAACTTCCTTTAAGAAAAGCTAATATTTTATGTTTTGTCGACGGTTTTTGTTTATTTTTAGCTTTTTTCATTTGAACTGAGTGTCCATTTGGTATTATACTATAAAAAATGGACGAAAATACCGTATTCCAAAATACAACGGGAGAATCGCAACAAGGTTTCCAAATTCAACCGCAGCAGGAAGCGGATCAAACGCCACCGCTTCCATCCCCATCCAGACCATTTTCATTAGCAAACATAATTAAAATTGTTTTAGGAATAGTAGTTTTAGTGGTAATCGGTTTTGTCATCTTTCAATTTGTGTTACCGCTTTTTTCGAAAAGCAAAAACGAGAAAGTTACTTTAACTTATTGGGGTCTTTGGGAAGAGCCTTCGGTTTTTCAGGGCATAATTTCGGATTTTGAAAAAGAGAACCCGAACATAAAAGTCGAATATTCAAAAATGGATAAAAAGCAATACAGGGAAAGATTGGTTACGAGAATAAATAGTAATACAGGTCCTGATATTTTTAGATTCCATAATACTTGGTTGCTCGAGCTTTCGAAATATTTACTACCGATGTCAAGTGATGTTACAACGACCGATGAATTCAAGAAAAATTTTTATCCGGTTACGCAACAAGATCTGATAAAAAATGGCGCGATTTACGGGATTCCACTCGAAATAGATACATTATCCCTTTTTATAAACACACAGATTTTTAAGGATGCGGGCGCGCAGACCCCGAAGTCTTGGGATGATTTTATCAAAACAGCAAAAACATTAACGGTAAAAGATGAAAAGGGAAAAATTAAAACTTCCGGGGCTGCGATAGGCACTTACGATAATATTGTTCATGCACCGGATATTATCTCGCTTCTTTTTGTACAAAATGGAGTTGACTTATATAATATTTCGGCGACCTCGCAAAAAGCGAGTGATTCGCTCGAATTTTATACGTCGTTTGCAAAAGGAGGGGGAAGCGTGTGGGATTCGACTCTCGATTCTTCAACTTTGGCTTTCGCAAACGGAAGTCTTGCGATGTACTTCGGTTATTCCTGGGACATATTTACGATACAAGCGTTGAATAAAAATTTACCGTTTCAAGTAGTCGCCGTCCCGTATCTGCCCGATCGAAAGATGACGATCGCAAGCTATTGGACAGAGGGAGTGTCGGTTAAAAGCAAACATCAAAAAGAGGCGATGCTTCTTATGAAATTTTTGTCTAAAAAAGAGACAGAACAAAAATTATTTACAGAACAATCGAAAACCCGACTTTTCGGTGAACCATACGCAAGGGTTGATCTCGCGGACAGTCTAAAAAACAACACGATCGTTTATCCTTTCGTGAGTCAAGGTTCGATTGCGAAATCTTCTTTTTTTGCTTCCGATACGGACGATAACGGGTTAAACCAACAGATGAATGCTTATCTTGGAAACGCGGTTAGATCGATCCTCGAAAATACATCTCCCGAAAGCGCGGTCGAAACCCTTTCAAAAGGAGTCACTCAAGTACTGAAACAATATGGCCAATAGATATTAAAATAATAGTAAGACACGTAAAGGTTACACCTTTACATTCTCGAGTACCCTTTTGGATATTTGAAACCAGTTAAATTATTTGCATCCTTATTTGGGTATCCCCAGGCTTTATTAAATAATCGATAAGAAATTTTTCTATTTTTAAGCGGTGGTAAACCAGGGTCATGAAGATATAGATTTTTATCGTCATATCCGCATACGACTACCATATGACCGCAATATCCATTTTTATTATTTAGGGCTTTTGAGTTAACGTTGCAGATGATTAAATACCCTTTATATAATAAATTCTTGATATCCTTAATCGATGGTAATTTTTGTTGATGAAGATTAAGTTTTAAATATTTTTTATAAATTCTTCTTTCGTTTTCAATGTCACTATGTTTTATTTGTGCTTCTCCTACTTCTTTTCCGTACTTTTTGATTAAATAATTTCCTCCGTTTTTAATAAATTCTTCTATATTAAAATTGTCCATGTCTATTATGCTAAAACCCATTTTATGGAAATTAATTAATGATTGTGTTGGCCAAGTCCATAACCCATTTTTTTTAGCGGAAAGTTTTTCGAGTTTTTTCCAGTCAAATTCTTTCTTCGACAAAAAATATTTTAAAACCATACAAATCGCTGCTTGATAACAATGAGTATCGTCGGGAGTATTTGAGTAAAATTGGACATTACATCTAAACATAAGATTTTGCATTATGAATATACCACTTTTAAAAATTTGTAGCTATAATTCGAAGTTTTGAATTGATCGTAGTATAATTTTGACGTGCTGAACATAAAAAGATCAATTTTAAAAACTCTTATATATTCTGATATTTTTGATTATCCGTTAACCTTTGAAGAAATTTGGAAATTTTTAATAAGTGAGAAGAAAATAAATAAAAAAGAATTTTTCAAAAATCTTAAAAATTTACCAAGTCCAATTTCAAAAAAAGACAAGTTTTATTTTCTAGAAAATAGGGATAGTATTATTCAAAAAAGGATCGAAAAAGAAAAAGAAAGCGAAATTAAATTAAGAATCGCAAAAAAAGTTGTTTCATATTTATCAAAAATTCCGACGGTTTTATTAATCGGTATAAGCGGAACCGTCGCAATGAAAAACGCGGATAAAAAAGAGGACATAGATTTATTTGTAATCACAAAGAAAAATACTCTTTGGATGACGCGTTTTTTTATCATGTTTTTGCTCGAAATTTTAGGCTTGCGTCGAAAAAGAAATGACCAAAGTGTTGAAAATAAAATCTGTGTCAATATGTTAATTGATGAGAGTGCGATTTATTTTGAAAAAAACAGACAAGATTTATACACTGCGCATGAAATTGCCCAAATGAAACCTGTTTTCGACAGGGATAAAACTTATCAAAAATTTTTAGCTTCTAACAGTTGGGTGAATAAATTTCTTCCCAATGCAATCAATACTAAGGGGCTGAAATATAAAGATACTAATAAAAAAAACAGGGGATTGTTTGACAGCTTTTTTAAAAAAGTTCAACTCTGGTATATGAAAAAACATCGGACAAAAGAGGTGATTTTGGATCATCTTATCGCTTTTCATCCGGTCGATGTAAAAAATAAAACATTATTGATGTATAATGCAAAAATTAAAAAACATGTATAGATTTAAATTGTCTGTTTGCGGGGGAACGTTTGATCATTTTCATAAAGGGCACAAAGAATTTTTGAGATTTGCGCTTTCTCAAAGTCAAAAAATTATTATCGGAATAACGAGCGAAAAATATATTAAAAAAAATAAATCTAATAATGGGATCGAAACTTGTGATGTTAGGGTAAAAAACCTTATTGATTTTTTTTCAAAAGAAAAATTATCAAAAAGGGTAGAAATAATTAAAATTGATGATGTTTTTGGACCGACACTTTCGAAAAATTTATCGATCCAGGCGATTTTTACTTCCTCAGAAACAATAAAAGGCGCTAAAATTATTAATAAATACAGGAAAATTAAAAATCTTCCAGTACTTGAAATAATCATTTGTCCTTTTTCTTTGGCAAAAGACGGAAAACCTATCTCTTCGGAAAGAATAAGAAACGGACAGATTAATAGAGAGGGGCAATTATATATAGATAATTTATTTATTAACAATAAATTAATTCTTTCGGAAAAATTACGGATGGAACTCAAAAATCCTTTTGGTATCCTAATCGAAGATTTTAATAATTACTTAAAGAACGAAAGATTAGATTTGCAAAAAATAATAGCAGTCGGGGATTATATTGTTAATTCTTTTTTGTCAAAATCTTTAAAGCCGAAAATTTCTGTGGTTGATTTTCTTGTCGAAAGAAAAGTTAAATTTTTGAATTTGAAAGAAATCGGATTTTCGGGTAAAGAGAAAGTTGTCGGAGCTTCCAGCCCGCCCGGATGCTTAACTCCGAATATTTTTAGATCGATCGACGAGATTTTTAAATCTTTGGATAAAAATCGATATTTAATTCTCAAGGTTAACGGAGAAGAAGATCTTTCGGTGTTACCATTTTTACTCTATTCACCTTTGGGTTTTTCTGTTCTTTATGGTCAACCGGGAAAAGGAATAGTAAAAATCGACGTTGACGAAGAAATTAAAGAAAAAGCCTATAATATTCTAAGAGGATTTAAAATAGCTTCAAAATAAGCCTTATTACTAGAGGTTATTGACAAAGATTTTTCTTTGGTATAACATTCAATTCGTTTTAATTTTCTATATATTAATTCCCTCGATTAACTAATATTGAGGGATTTTTTAGAATAAAGTTATGAAAAATAAAAAAATTTATCTGACAAAAGAAGGTTTAGGAGAACTTAAAAAAGAACACGAAGATCTTACAAAAATAAAAAGACCGGAAGTTTTAGAAAGAGTTACTCAGGCGCGAAACATGGGTGATCTTTCCGAAAACGCCGAGTATGTCGCGGCGCGCGACGAGCTTTCATTTATCGACGGTAGGATCGAAGAACTCAGCGAATTATTAAAACAGGTAAATTTAATTCATGAAACTTCTTCTAAAGGCGGAAAAAAGACCATAAAACTCGGCTCAAAAGTCACACTTCACGTCGACGGTAAAAAAGAAGTGTTTATGTTGGTCGGAGAATGGGAAGCGGATCCTAAAGAGAAAAAAATTTCTCACGAATCCCCTCTCGGTAAAGCTTTAATCGGAAAAGAAGTCGGCGAAAAAGTTCAGGTTGATGCGCCAGCGGGTAAGATTAATTATACGATAATAGATGTTGACTAGCCACGAAAGTTGTGGTATCTTGTTAATTAATGAAAAATCAAAATTTAGTTTTACTAAGTATGACTAAGAAAAACCTTTTGAGAGGGGTTTTTGTCTTGGTCTAAAGTAAATATTTAAAGCCAAAAGCATAGCCCCTCAGAAGAGGGGTTTTTTAGTGGAAAATAGAAGATAAAAATATGATTGCAGAGGCAAGAATAGAAAGAAGAGATAATTTAGACGTTTTAGAATCAAATACTGTTTTGGAACGGGAAAAAACGACCGATTTATATGTTATGAAATTCGGTGGATTTTCAATGGGAGATGCTGTTTCGATTGAACAGACTGCTAATATTGTCGCATCTTACAAAAAAAATAATGGGGTTACCGTAGTAGTGGTTTCTGCGATGAAAGGGACAACAGATAAATTAGATGAAATTACAAAAGGTAACTTAATCGAAGACCGGCTTTTAGACATAGATTCTTCGCATAGAGAAGTTATCGAAAAACTGCATTTATCAAGTAAAAGAAGAGAAGAACTACTAAATAATTATATCGGTATCTACAATGATTTACGTTTTAGCGCCCGTAATATCTTTCCATCTACAGATGCTAATAAAGCAAGGATTTTTTCCTACGGAGAACAATTTTCTGCTTTACTATTGGAAGCAAGATGTCAGGAATTAAGGATAGAGGCAGTGGCTTTAAATACAGATCATATTATTGAAACAGACAGTAATTTCTTAAGCGCAAACCCAGATCTTGAAAAAACCCAAGAAAACGCTCGAAGATTAGTCAGTACACATATACAAAAAGGCAAAGTACCGATTATTACCGGTTTTTTTGGTGGAACAAAAGATGGAATGGTTACGATTTTAGGCCGTAATTGTTCGGATTATTCGGCAGCGATAATGGCGTATGTCTTGGGAGCAAAAGAGTTAATTTTATGGAAAAACACAAATGGCTTATACGATGAAAAAGGAGGCACAATAGAAGAGATGACATATGGTGACTATTTGAATAGTCCCGATAGTGGGATAAGAAAAGCGGTACAGGAAAATGTGGTTTTATTGCTTCAAGATACAGATATTATTGTATGGGTAAAACACGTTTATGATCCAGATGGTCCCGGGACGAAAATGGCGCGATTTCTAGACGACAGTAAAAAATGAAAAAGCTTTTATAAGATAGTAAAAAGGAGTAAGATATGAATATGTTTTGGGCGGATAAGTTATTGGAAAATGTCAAGGGAAAACAGATTATTAATGATTCATGGACTCCTTCGGGAATGGTTCATGCCGGTTCAATAAAAGGACCGGTTCTCCATGATGTTATTTACCGGGTCGCAAAAGAAAAAAACCCAAAAACGGAATTTATTTTCGGAATCGACGATATGGATCCGGTTGATGGGTTACCAAAAGAGCTATTAAAAACTCACGAAAAATATTTTGGTTATCCTCTTTTTTTAGTTCCTGGACCGAATAATAAGGGTACTTTTGCAGATTATTTTATGGATAAAATGCTCGATGTTTTTAAAAAATTAAATATCGCGGGAAAAATTTATCGGGTCGAGAAACTTTACAAAGAAGGGAAATTCAATGAATGGATAAAAAAAGCCTTAGACAATGCAGATAAAATAAGAAAAATTTATAAAGAAGTTTCTGGTTCTCAAAAACCAGAAGACTGGTTTCCTTTTCAGGTGATTTGTCCGAATTGTCAAAAATTAGGTACAACAAAAGTTATTGGTTGGGATGGTGAAAAAGTTGAATTTATCTGTGAAGAAAATATGGTTAACTGGGCAAAAGGTTGTGGAGAGAGAGGAGAAATGTCTCCTTTTAATGGAAATGGTAAACTTGTTTGGCGAGTTGAATGGGCAGCAAAATGGGCACTCTTTAATATTACGATAGAAGCGGCGGGTAAAGATCATGCGTCAAAAGGCGGATCTTATGATGTTTCCGGAAAAATCTGTGAAGAAGTCTTTGGGAAAAAGATGCCGATGAAAATTCCTTATGAACATTTGTTGTCCGGCGGTAAAAAAATGTCATCTTCTAAAGGGATAGGATTATCATCCGATGATTTATTTCAGGTTATGCCTCCTGAGCTAATTAGATTTTCAATAATTAAAACTCCTCCAAACCAGGCAGTCGAATTTACAGTTTACAATACAGATCTTATACCTAAGATTTATGATTCTTATCAAAAAGCTTCGGATGAATATTTTTCGTCCAGAGGACGATCCGCCTCTGGCGGAAATAATACCAATGAAGAATTAGTGAAAGCATTTGAACTTTCTCAAATTGAGAAACCTATACACCCTCCAAGAATCCGTTTTTCTGTTCTGGCGCAATGGGTGCAAATGCCGAATATGGAAGATGAAATAAAAAAAGAAGGTTTGGGAAAATGGGCGAGGTACGCAAAAGTTTGGGTTGAAAAATACGCGCCCGAATCAGAAAAGTTTTTAGTGCAACAAAAAATTCCGGATGCAGTAAAAAATTTATCGCAAAAACAAAAAGAATTTTTACGCAAAATTTCATCAGAACTCGATAAAAAATGGGATGCAGAAGATTTTCAAAAAAATATCTATGGATGGTCAAAAGAAATAGAGTTGCCTTCGAAGGATGCCTTTTCATCAATTTATATTTCGCTTCTCGGAAAAGACCATGGCCCAAAAGCCGCATGGTTAATTCTTTCATTGGCAAAAGATTTTGTTAAAAAAAGATTCGCAGAAACATACTCTAATGATACGTATTATTATACTAATAATAAAAGAGAATCAGGATTTCAAAAGCTAAATAATCCGGAAATATTCTTAATTGACAATGAAGTTAAAGATAAATTCCCATCGATATCTGTGGGAGTTGCGATTATAAAAGGAGTTGAAATAAAAAAAATAAATGAAAATTTGGAAAAAGAAAAAAAGGATTTATCAAAATCTTTGGGAGGTTTGACAACAGAAGCTATAAACGAATATCTCGAAGTCTTAAGTTATAGAAGATTATATAAAGAAACAGGAATTGATTGGCACTCAAGGCGGCCGAGTCCTGAGGCTCTTCTTAGGAGAGTTGCGCTAAAAAAGGGCTTATATAACGTTAATACTTGCGTTGATGCTTATAATTTAATTGTTATGAAAAACCATGTTTCAGTCGGAGCATTTGATCTGGACAAGATCGAGTTCCCGACCAGTCTTCGTTTTGCAAAAGAAGGAGAAGAAATCTTATTGCTAGGTGAAGAAACACAAACAAAGTACAGAAAAGGAGAAATTGCATATTTTGATCAAAAAGGAGGATTTAATTTAGACTTTAATTATAGGGATGCTCAAAGGACTTTAGTGCAATTATCTACAAAAAATCTTTATATTAATGTTGATGGAGTTTATGATATTAGTCCAAAAAAAGTCGAAGAGGTGCTAAGGGAAGCCTGCGGAAAAATTATAAAATACTGTGGAGGAGAAATTGAGTTATTCGGAATTGTCTACTAATGAATAAGCTTCTTATTGCTACTAGAAACTCCGGAAAACTTAATGAATTTAAAAATTTTCTTTCGGGTTTGCCGCTGAAAATTTATTCCCTCGATGATTTAAAAATAAAAGAAGATATCGAAGAGAATGGTAAAACTTATAAAGAGAATTCAAAAAAGAAAGCTATGTTTTATGCAAAATTATCGAATCTTCCAACGATTGCAGACGACGGCGGGATCGAAATAAGCGCTTTAAACGGGAAGCCCGGAATAAAAAGTAGGAGATGGTTGGGTCACGAGTCAACAGATGAAGAATTAATAAATCACATGTTAAAAATTTCAAAAAATCTTCCGGATAATAATCGGAAAGCATATTTTCGCGCAGTCGTTTCATTCGCTTTGCCAAACGGAAAAGTTTATAGCGTAAAAGGTGAGGTAGAAGGAATTATCGCAAAAAAACCGTTTTTAAAATTATTAAAAGGTTATCCTTATCGTTCATTTTTTTATTTACCTGAAATAAAAAAATATTACCATGAAGATCAATTGACCATTAATGAACAAAAGCGATATAATCACAGGTATAAAGCAATTGTTTGGCTTAAGCCGACAATTGCAAAGATTTTAAGACTAAAAGATTAAAAAAGTATTAAATATGATTGATATAAAATTTATAAGGGAAAATCCCGAGATTGTAAAAAAAGCCGTAGAAGATAAAGGAATTAAGCTTGATGTAAATGAGTTATTAAAACTCGATAAAGAGAGACGAGAGCTTGGAGAAAAGGTTCAAGGTTTGCGTCAAAAAAGGAATGAAGTAGCAAGAGAAAAAAATATCGAAAAAGGAAAAAGGATTAAAGAAGAATTGGGTGGGTTAGAAGATAAATTAAAATTAGTAGAAGATAAGTTTAATTATTTAATGCTAATCACTCCCAATATTCCTACTCCTGATACTCCTGTTGGTCCGGACAGCAAGTCTAATAAAGAAATTTTTAAGTGGGGAGAAATTCCAAAGTTTAATTTTCCTATTAAAGATCACATAGAATTAGGCAAGAATTTGGACATAGTTGATTTGTCTGCCGGAACTAAGACTTCCGGATTCCGCGGCTATTATTTGAAGAATGAAGGAGCGCTTCTTCATTGGGCTGTTTTAAATTTTGCATTGGAGAAAATAACTTCTAACGGATTTGTACCGATGGTTCCGCCTACGTTACTTCATGAATTTGCTCTAGTTGGTAGCGGCCATTTTCCATTTGGAAAACAAGATGTTTACCAGCTGGCTAACCCAGGAAAGCTAGAAAGCGGTGACGAAATTAAAACTCCAACATTTTTAGCCGGGACTTCAGAGCCGTCTCTTTTGGCATACTTTTCTGACAAGGTGCTGAACGAAAAAGATTTACCAATTAAAGTATGTGCCTTGACTCAATGTTATCGATCGGAGGTCGGAGACTATGGTAAAGATGTTCGCGGTTTGTATAGAGTTCATGAATTTACTAAAGTTGAACAGGTAGTAATTTGTAAAAATAAATTAGAAGAATCCGAAGAGCTTTTTAGGCTTATGCAGTCTATTTCTGAAAATATTCTGCAAGAGCTTGGGTTGCCCTATCATGTTATTCAAAATTCAACTGGCGATATGGGAGCAGGAAAATATAAAATGTATGATATTGAAACATGGATGCCGGCAAGAAATAATTATGGAGAAACTCACTCAAATTCCAATTTAACCGATTGGCAAGCGCGTCGACTTAATATGAAATTTAAGAATAAGAAAGGAGATGTTAATTACTGCTATACTTTGAATAATACCGTGATTGCTTCTCCAAGAATTCTAATCGCGATTTTAGAAAATTATCAACAAGAAGATGGGTCTATAATTATTCCGGAAGTTTTAAAAAAATATTTAGGAAAAGAGAAAATAATTCCTAATAGATAATTTACAATTTTTTAAATAACTTAAAGATTTTTTCCGACACTTTTTAAATATTCCTTAAATTCTTCTAGATTTTTAACTCCTTTTTCCAAAACTGCTTTGTAAACGTCTATGCTAAAAATCTCAATCTTATATTTCTTATTTTTTATTAGCGCTTCTTTTATTTGTAGTATTATTAATCTTTTTTCTTCTGTTAATTGAGATTTTATTTTTTCTATTGTTGCTATGCTTCTAGACGAGTCTTTTAATACAAAGTGAATGTCGATTTTCCAAACAATGTCTTTAACGGCTTCATATCGTGAAACATCCTTTATATCATCGCCAAAATATTTCAATCCTAAATATATTCCTCTAGGTATTTTTCCTAAACCATCTTCTTTTCTGTTGTCAGTAACTGTAAAATCGATTCTTCTGGAAGATTTCTTTATTAAAATCGCAGATATTTCGGCTATGTTTTGCTTATTAAGTTTATCAACTATGACCACTATGTCTATGTCCTTCCAAGTCATTAGTCTAAACGCAACACTTCCTACAATTTTTGGCTTTCCATGCTTAGACAATAATTCTATTAAATCTAATTTTTCCAGAACCTTTCTTGCCCCTTTTTGCAATTCTTCTTCTTTCTTTAATAAATCCATGACATTATTTTATTCTTTTATTTAAAAAATATCAAAAATTTTTAAATTTTAGCTTCGGATTTTTATAAAATTTTAGCCTCAAAATGCAATTAAAAAATAAAAAAATATGTTTATGATTTTTATTGTATTGTCAATCTAAATATATTACTTTGAAGCAATGAAAAAATCTTGACAAATCAATAAAAATATTTCACGATTAATTTAATTAACCTGCCTGCTTAATAAAGAAATTATTTCTTATTAAGAAACTGCCTTTTGCTGTTCGGGGATTCCTCCGCTGCCGAGGGCTTGGTTAAAGAAAAAGGGGGTGATCGTCAAAATGGCAAAGAAAAAAAAGAAGAAGAAGAGATAGGTTGGTAAAGCGTAAAGCTTACCAATTGATCAGTTGGTAATCCCGCACCAATATTATGGTGCGGGATTTTTTTAAAGAGAGAATTATGGTAAAATTAAGGGATGAAATTCCCCTTTATAAGTAAGTTTTTTGATTCTAATGAAAAAGAGATTCAAAAACTTAAGCCGATTGTTCTGGAAATAAATTCTTTTGAGGAAAAAATAAAAAAATTTAAAGACAAAGATTTTTCGAAAAAAACCTTAGAGCTTAAAGAAAGGATAAAAAACGGGGAATCTTTGGATTTAATTTTGCCCGAGGCATTCGCCCTTGCTCGCGAAGCCGCAAGAAGAACAATAGGTCAACGCCATTTTGACGTTCAATTAATGGCTGGTATAACATTGGCGAACGGAAAAATCGTCGAGCAAAAAACTGGAGAAGGAAAAACTTTATCTGCTGTCCCCGCACTTTACTTAAACAGTTTAACCGGAAAAAGTGTCCACCTGGTTACTGTCAATGATTATTTGGCAAGAAGGGATGCTGGTTGGATGGGACAGGTTTTTAATTTACTCGGTGTTTCGGTTTCTTCGATTATCAGTGAGCAATCGTTTTTATTCGACCCGAATCATAAAGAAAAAAGCGCTTGGGATTTTAGGCTTTTGCATTTAAGACCGATTACGCGGAAAGAAGCGTATAAAGCAGATATTGTTTACGGAATAAATTCGGAATTCGGTTTTGACTACCTTCGTGATAATATGGCGCCTAATATTTCTCAAGTTGTTCAGCGCGGGTTTTATTACGCGATCGTCGATGAGGTTGATTCGGTGTTAATCGATGAAGCAAGAACTCCGCATATAATTTCTGCGCCGGAAGAAGAGCCGACGCAAAAATATGTTGAATACGCAAATTTGGTCAGAAAACTTACTCCGGATATTGATTATAAAATCGACGAAAAATTAAGAACAGCGCATTTAACAGAACACGGAATTTTAAAAATCGAAAAAATGTACGGGATCCAAAACATTTACGAAAAAGATTTTGACACAGTCTATCATTTGGAGGCATCGCTTAAGGCGATGACCTTGTTCACAAAAGAAAAAGATTATATCGTTAAAGACGATCAGGTTATTTTAGTGGATGAATTTACGGGAAGACTTATGGAGGGGCGAAGACTTTCCGAAGGTCTTCATCAGGCGATCGAAGCAAAAGAAGGAGTTACGATTCAGCGCGAGTCAAAAACTTTGGCGACAGTTTCGCTGCAAAATTATTTCCGCATGTACGAAAAGTTGGCGGGAATGACCGGAACTGCGGTTACAGAAGCAGAAGAATTCCATAAAATTTATAAACTCGACGTTGTTGTTATTCCGACAAATAAGACGATGATAAGAAAGGATGAATCGGATGCGATTTATAAAACCGGGCGGGCGAAACTTTCGGCTGTTGCTTCCGACATAGAAGAAGCGTATAAAAAAGGCCAGCCTGTGTTAATCGGAACTACGTCGATCAATAAAAATGAAATAATTTCTGAGCTTTTAAGACGACGCGGAATAAAACACGAAGTTTTAAATGCTAAAAATCATCTTCGGGAGGCAGAGATTATCGCTGCGGCGGGAAAGAAAGGGGCCGTAACCGTTGCGACAAACATGGCTGGACGCGGTGTCGATATTATTTTAGGTGGGGACAGTCCTAAATCTGAAGACGGAACAGAAAAACGGGAAACAGAGGAATGGAAGAAATGGGAGAAAAAACACAATGAAGTAAAAAGTCTTGGTGGGCTTTACGTTATCGGAACAGAGCGTCATGAATCGCGGCGGATCGATAACCAGCTTAGGGGAAGGTCGGGAAGACAAGGAGATCCTGGAAAGTCGCGATTTTTTGTGGGACTCGACGACGAGATTATGCGGCTTTTTGGCGGAGATAAAATCGCAGGGCTTATGACGCGGTTTAATATGCCCGAGGACGTACCTTTGCAACATCCAATTGTTTCACGCGCAATCGAACAGGCCCAAGTTAAAGTCGAAGGATTTAATTTTGATATCAGAAAACATTTAGTTGAATACGATGATGTTTTAAACAAACAAAGGGAAATTATTTACAAAAATAGAAGAGAAATTCTCGAAGCCGGGGAAAATGAAAAAGATCCAGTATTAAAAAATGAGATATTAGAAAAAGCTTCTGGTTCGATCGCAAACATAGTTAATATTCAAAGTGCGGAATCGATCCAAGAAAACCAGGAACCATTGCCAGAAAAGATCGTAGAAGAATTCTCGACAATTATTCCTTTTGACCAAAATTCTCAAATTCAACTCACAAAACAAATGGAACAAACGTCGAGTATCGAAGGTAGAATCGGATTTTTAACGACTATCGCAAAAGATATTTATGAAAAACGCGAAGAACAATTAGGAAAAGAAGTAATGCGGGAGGTTGAACGGTTTGTGATGTTGTCGGTTATAGATAATTTGTGGACAGACCATTTGGACGCGATCGAAAATTTGCGACAGGGAATTGGTCTTCGGGGATATGGTCAGCGTGATCCGCTTGTTGAATATAAAAATGAAGCATTTAAAATGTTTGATCAATTAATTAGTACGATCGACGACGAAATAGTCCATAGAATTTACAAAATTCAAGTCCAACAAGCGCCGCATGTTGAAGCTCCAAAGAATGTTATTACAAAAGCCGCGGGCGAGTCGGATGATCAACCGCAAAAACAAAAGCCGGTTGTGAACAATAGATCATCAATAAATGATCAATCCGGTCAAAAACACAAACTCGGCCGCAATGACCCGTGTTGGTGTGGAAGTGGAAAGAAGTACAAGAAGTGTCATTATCCAAATTAATTCTAAACTATGTCCATTCTATTCTACCACCTAACTCATAAAAATCATTTAAAGTAACACTCACTTTTTCCGTCGGTTTTACTGGCTTATGGCTTTTGTATTGTTCTCCATGTTGTTCGTCAAATGGTTCTTTTGGTAAAACATAAACTGTTCCTGTGGTTTTTTCGATTAATTCCCTATCTTTAATCGGAATTTTTGCAGTAACTATACCATTTTCAACATCAGTAGACCATTCAGTGTGCCCTCCATAAATTCCAAAAATTGTAGTCCATGCGATATTGTCTGTTGCGAAAACAGCAGTATCTGTATTTCGGGGAGTTTTAGGGTCATATGTGCTTTTTGGTTCAAGAGTATCTATAGAATTATTACTCGAACCATGAAACAGGAATCCCCTTTTCTTAAATTGTTCTAAGCGTTGTGCTGGAGTTTCGGGATTTTTCTTTTCCACCTCGGCAACAGCTTCTTCCATAAAACAATTATATTACTAAGTGTTTAAATTTAAAATAAGGGCTTGATAGTTTTGCTGAGGTATCTTTTTAATGTTATAGAAGAAAATTAATTGGTATACTGGTGTTATGAGAAAAACTCTAAGTTATGGATTCAAAGCATTGAATCTAGCATGGCAAGCTAACGGATTTTATTCGATTTTAGCTATTTTCAGTAACTTGTACGAAAGCACTCTCTATCCTCTTATTCAAGTTCTCCTTTTAGCAAAGCTTCTCGACTTATTGGGGCAAGTAAAAAACTTAACCTTCTTAGATATAGGGTGGATTGTAACTATTTATTTGTTGGCCTCACTCGTAAAGCTAGGTTTAAAAAGTTTTCTTGACGTTAGAGAAGCATTTTTACAAACTCAACAGGAGGGTTTTATTGACCTTCAAGTAAGTAAGAAGCTTACCGAACTAGACCCAGCCACATTTGAAAAACCGGAGTTTCAAAGTCTTATAGCTCAACTTGAAGGAGTAAAAGGAACTTTACAAATGCACTTATTAAGGTTTACTGGTCTTATTGATGCAGTTTTCAAATTCATAACCGCAGCAATTGTTGTATCGGTAACTTTCCCGCTCTTTGCTCCATTAATTATTATCGCAACGATTCCATCATACATAGTATCGGATAGATTCAGAAAAAAGACTTGGCCGTTTTATGTGGAGAAGAAATCGATGGTTACGAGAGTCACCCAGTATATAAAAAACTTATTATCCTCAGACTCAACATCCAAAGAAGCGATAATCTTTCAAACCGGACCAGTTTTGCTAAGCAAAATAAAGAAGGAACAAAAATCTTACTATTCAGAATTCGCAAAAGCTAATGATCCGTGGATAATAAAAATCTTATTAGCCAGAATTTTACAGTTTGGTGTTTTTGCTTATACACAATACTTGAACATATCGAAAGTGCTACAGGGGACTTTGCAAATTGGTCAATTTACTCTTGTTTTTCAACAATCTTTAGCTCTTACATTCAGCGCTGAAGAAATTCTAAATCACTATTCCAGCATTGCAGCTCGTAATAAATATCTTGATAAATTTTTTGACTTCTTGGATACAAAAAAAGTCATTACTTCACCTTCTAAATCGGTGGCTATTCCAAACAAACCAGGACCCCCAATTATAGAATTCAAAGATGTAGCCTTTAAATATCCTGGCACTGATAGAGAAATTTTAAAAAACTTCAACTTAACTATTCAAAGTGGTGAGAAAGTTGCCTTAGTAGGAGAAAATGGAGCCGGTAAAACGACTTTAATAAAATTACTGCTCCGTTTCTACGATGTTACTGAAGGCGAAATATTGATTAATGGGGTCAATATAAAAGATGTAGACCTTGATGAATGGCATAAGCATATTGGAGCGTTATTTCAAGATTTTATTAAGTATCAATTTACCTTTAAAGAAAATGTTTATTTCGGGGATTTAACAAAGAAGCAGGAAGAAGAACTTTTAAAAGAAGCAATCGAGAAATCTGGAGCGGATAAATATTTGGACACTTTACCAGATAAATATGACCAAGTTGTGGGTAAAATGTTCGAGAAAGGAATTGATTTATCGGGTGGACAATGGCAAAAGTTAGCATTAGCAAGAGCATTTTTCCGTAATGCACCAATACTCATTCTTGATGAACCGACAAGTGCGATAGATGCTAAGGCTGAATATGAAATTTTCCAAAAAGTGCAATCTCTTCAAAAAGACAAAACGGTAATTATAATCTCTCATCGTTTTTCAACGGTCCGTAATGCAGACAGAATTTTTGTAATCGACGATGGTCATATTATTGAAGAAGGAAATCATGAAAAATTAATGAAAGCAAAGGGATTATATGCTGAACTATTCAATATACAAGCGCAAGGGTATAAATAAGCAATATAGTCCCCTATTTGACTAGTATTTCAAAAAAATGCCACTGGCAGAATTAAGATTATTTTAGAAGTTTTGCGCGATGGGTGAGGATATTTCCCCAAGTCATCATTTTTTCTGCCCACGCCAATTCATCTTTGGGTCCTTGTTTTCCTTCTTTTTCGAGTTGCCTGTAATCATTTATAAAATGATTAAAAGTTTTTTTAAAATTATCAGAAAAGATAGACTGCTTTAAAGATTTTAAATAATCAGAAGTTTGAGCGAGGAATATTATTATTCTTTTTTGTTTCAATTTATAATCATCTGCCGCCCAGTTGCCGATTCGGTTTAAATTCATCGCGATGTCCATAATTTTATCTTTATTATTCATAACAATAATTTTTTAACTATTTTATCAAACTTTTTTCTGATTCTCTCTGACAAAATATCGCGACTCGGATTATTTTGATTCGGACGCAAATTTATAATCGAATTATAATCAATTTCTTTTGTCTCCAAATCAAATCCTCCGCCCCAAAGATTTTCTTGTTTTGATCCTTCTCTAAGAAGTTTTTGTTCGCCATCAAAATGACGTTCTCCTCCGCCTGTTAAAATCCCCTTTTCAACATCGACCACAACCTTAATGTAACCCTCAAAGTCCTCGGCTATTTTTTGCACATCTTTTTTAGTCGCTCTTTTTTTAATAATCAGAAGCATGCTTGCATTATACTAAATTTAAATACCAAAAATTTTACTGGAATCTTTCAGCTGGTTTTCAGGTTTCTGCTATAATATACGGCCATGAAAAATTCTCGTAGTAGAAGACGAGCGCAAAATATCCAATTAAACCCTATTCCTAGGGGAGGAAATGGTCAGCAAAATCAGGCAAGATAATTTTTGTTAGTCTAATATAGAAATATCCTTAAAAAAGATGGGTTGTATTTTTTTGGCTGTGATTAAATAAGATATTTGACTTAAATCGTAATAAGTGTTATCAAATTTGTTGATATTAGAAAGTAGTCATGATTAAGTTAATAAAATCTACATTTTATAAAGAAAAAAGGACTATTTCTCAACTTAACTCATTCTTAAAGCGGGCGCGTCAATTAAGTTTTGGAGAACAGTGCATCCGTTTTCAAAATGATTTCGCTAAATGGCAGGGAAGGAAATATTGCATTCTTCTTAACAGTGGAAGTTCAGCTAATTTAGCAATTATTCAGGCGCTGATAAATATGGGAAAGGTTAAAAAAAACGATATGATCGGATTTTCCGCGATTACATGGTCGACTAATGTTATGCCGATGATTCAATTGGGTTTAACGCCAATTCCAATCGATGTAGATCTGAGTACTCTTAATATTTCAAATAAATCATTTGCGGAAATGTTGCGCCAATATCCGATTAAGGCAATTTTTATTACGCATCTTCTTGGGTTTTGCGGAAACATAGATGAGATCATTAGTACCTGTGTAAAGCATAAAATTATTCTTATTGAAGATACTTGTGAATCGCTCGGTACGGTATATAAAGGAAAAAAATTGGGTAATTTTGGGTACGCAAGCACATTTTCGTTTTATGTCGGTCATCATATGTCGACAATCGAGGGAGGGGCAGTGTGTACAGACGACGAAGAGCTCGCCGTGATGCTCTCTTTAGTACGGGCGCACGGATGGGATCGAAATTTGACCTATATGATGCGGTCTAACATCAGGAAAAAATTTCAGGTGAATTCGATGTTTGATTCCAGATATATATTTTATGATTTGGGATATAATTTGCGACCGACGGAGATTGTCGGATTTCTCGGTAGGATGCAATTAAAATATCTCGATAAAATAGTTTCTAAACGCAGTGATAATTTTAACTATTTTGCAAACAGCCTTTATAAAAAAAACGATTTGTATTATCCGGTTTCATATGATCATATAGATTTAATTTCAAATTTTTCTTTTCCGATTGTTTGTAAAACTAAAAAAATACGGGAGAATCTAGTTAAAAGATGTCGGAATAAATTAGAGATTCGTCCGATCGTCGGTGGAAGCATTGTAGAGCAGCCATTTTTTAAAAAATATTTTGGATCCAAAAAATTTTCTAAAAGTCCGATAGCATCATTTATTCACGATCAGGGATTTTATTTTGGCAATAATCCGGAATTAACAATAAAAGAAAAAAAAGAAGTTATTTCAATTCTGTCTAAATAATCTTGTTCTATTTATGATTTTTAATGATGTTGGTGTTGTAATACCTGCATATAACGAAAGTAAAAACTTACGAATACTTTTATTAAAAATATATGAATTATATCCCGGAATATCTGTTTTTGTCGTTGACGATTCTAGTCAAAAAGAAAAGAAGGAGCTGAAATTATTAGAGCGGTTATTTAAGAAAAAAAAATTATATATCCTTTATCGAAATAAAAAAAGCGGAAGAGGAAGTGCGGTGCGGGACGGAATGAGAGCATTGTTGTTAAACAAAAAAATTAAATATTTTATCGAAATGGATGCTGATTTAGCTCATAGACCCGAAGAAATCAATTTATTTATCAAAGAAAAAAATACGGCGGATTTAATCATTGGTTCAAGGTATCTTAAAGAAAGTAGAATTATTAAGTGGCCGATGCGCCGAATTATTCAAAGTAAAATCATAAATATATTTCTAAAATTATGGCTTGGGATTAATATAAGCGATTATACAAACGGATTTAGATTGTATTCCCGCCGTGCAGTAGAAAAACTTTTACGTTTTTCTCTTAGAGAAAAAGGTTTTATCGCTCTTTCGGAAATGGCTTATAAACTTAAACGTGCAAAATTTACGATTAAAGAAATACCGACGACTTTTACAGATCGAAAATACGGTCAATCAAACGCGAACACCAAGGAATTGCTAATATCATTTATCGGGGCGATACGGATCCGTTTCGGCACAAATTGACTTAATTCCGTAACGACAACAAGTAGAAAATTATAAGGGGTAATCCGCGGATTCTTCGCCCTCTTTATAAATTAAAGACTCTTCTCTGAGTTTTGCTATATTTTTTACGATCAGTTGTCGGTTTTTATTAATGATAATGCCTTTGTCGCTTAATTTTTTAAGTTCGATGCTTGTTGTTTCGCGCGTTAATCCGGCTAGGTTTGATATGTCTTTGTGGGTAAGTGGTATTTCTAAAATGATTTCATCTTTTTCTTTTATTCCAAAGCGTTCAATAAGCGACAGAACGGTCGACATTACTCTGCTGCGGGCATCTCCGAGAAGCAAATAATCCATTCTCGTTAATATTGCGTCGAGCCCGATTAAAAGCCTTCTTGTTAAATCAAAAAGAATCTCAGGCTCGCTTTTTAAAAATTTTACCACATCTTCTTTAGGAGCGCGTAGCAGTTCTGTATTTGTCATTGCTTCGAAAAATAAAGAGTTTTTGATATCGCTAATTGTCCACATCATCGAAAAATAAGTATGAGGTTTAAAAATATTTAACGTGAGTTCGTTTCCTTCGTCTGAAACAGAATATAATTTAACATATCCTGATTTTATGTAAAAAACGCCAAGAGGGATATCTTCGGGACGTAATATTACTTCACCCTTTTTATAATTAATCGATTTGTATTTTGAAAAAAACTTTTCCAGTTTTTGTGTGAGCGGGTTCATGTTTTAACTAATATGTTTGGCAGATTTTAATTTATCCATTTTTTTTCTCGCAATTTCTTTACTGTGTCTTTCTTCGATAATTCTCATTTTGTCTTTGACCGCCCTCTGGATATCGACACCCGAAATACTCGCGAGTTGAATCGTCGTAATTATAACATCGGCGAATTCCTGGTAAATATGTTTTTTGTCGAATTTCTCGAGTTTTGCTCTGCGTTGAAGCCTAAGAATCGCCAAAATATCATTGCACAATTCTCCGACTTCTTCGTTTAACTTTACAGTCTTTGTCAAAATCTCTTTTTCGGTCTGGGAGTAGAGTTTATAATGCGGGCGTGTTTTTTCGTTTGATAATTTTATTTCTTCCTGAAGATTTTTAAGATTCATGAACTTATTTTAACATAATAGATCAATGTTATAATAGGAAAAATGAGGAATATAAAAATACTTACATGGTTTAATTTTTTTACTGATTTTAAACTATACGCGCCAGTTGCGATTATTTATTTTTCAAGGGTATCGGGATCGTTTGCATTGGGAATGAGTATTTTTTCAATAGCAACAATATCTGCTGCCTCATTTGAAGTTCCGACCGGCGTATTCTCGGATTATATCGGCCGTCGAAAAACAGTAATCTGGGGAGCCTTATGTGCAGTCATTTATTCAATCTTTTATGCAATCGGCGGTTCTTATGTTTTTTTGGCCGCTGGCGCAATTTTTGATGGAATATCAGTATCTTTTTATAGTGGCAATAACGATGCGTTATTGTATGATTCATTAAGTCAACACAGAGAAGACCATAGATACGCAGAATATTTGGGAAAATTAAGTTCAATGTTTCAGATCGCATTAGCAGTTTCGGCTTTAATCGGAGCATTTATTGCTAATTGGTCATTCGCTTGGGTCATGTGGATTTCGGTTATTCCCCAACTTGTTTGTTTGATTTTAAGTTTTTTTCTAGTCGAACCGGAAAATATTTCAAAACGGAGCGGCAATATTTATAATCATTTAAAAGAAGCCTTTTCTCTTTTTATAACAAACAAAAAATTGCGATTATTAAGTTTGTCCTCAATTATATTGTCTGGTGTTGGAGAAGCTTCTTATCAATTTCAAGCAGCATTTTATAGTATGTTGTGGCCGATATGGGCGATCGGTTTTGCTAAGGCACTATCTAATATTGGTGCAACAGTTGGTTTTAGATTTAGCGGAAATATTATAAAAAGATTCGGTGCGATAAAAACTTTAGTAGGAGCAAATATTTATAGTCGTGTTTTAAATATGATTGCAGTTATATATCCAACTTTTTTATCACCGTTACTAATGTCTTTAACGTCGCCTTCATATGGAGTTGTATCGATTGCGAGAACTTCTTTAATGCAAAAAGAATTTAGAAATGAACAAAGAGCGACGATGGGTTCTTTAAATTCTTTTTTCGGAAGCATATTTTTCGCCGTAGTTTCCTTTATGATGGGTTTTATCGCAGATAAAATTTCGCCCGCGATGGCACTTCTTCTTTTCCAAATATTACTTTTACCGACAATATGGTTAAACTGGTTGATATTTAAACACGATAGAAAAGACACTTCTTAATTATTTAAGAACGATTAGCCAGAAGATGATTGCGAGTAAGATTCTGTAAATCGCAAAAGGGATGAAGGTGTGGTTTTGGATAAAATAAAGTAAAAATTTTACGGCTGCGATCGCGACTAAAAAAGAAACAACAGATCCGATCACTAAAATCAAAATCTCGTTCGGTGTAAAAGAAAAATTACTTTTTACAAGATCTAAAGCGGTTGCTGCAAACATCGTCGGGACAGCAAGAAGAAAAGAGAATTCGACCGCCTGTTTTCTTTTTACGCCAAAAATAAGTCCACCAGCGATCGTCGCGGCGGCGCGCGAAACTCCCGGAATAACGGAAATCGCCTGAAAAACGCCGATAAAAAAAGCGGTTTTAAGACTAATTTTTTCGACATTATCTACGTGATGGTCTTTTTCTTTGTACACAAGTTCAAGAGCGATTAAAAGTATACCTCCAATAAAAAGCGCGGAAAGTGTTACGTACTCATTTCCGATTAAAAATCCCTTAATTACTTTGAAAAAAACAAGTCCGATAACGGCAGCAGGAATAAATGCTACTAATAATTGTTTCCAGATAATTTTACTTTGTAGAACCTTTTTCCAATACAAAAATACGATCGAAAAAATCGCACCGAGCTGAATAATAATCTCATAATTTTTTACAAATTCCGTCTCCTGAACTTTCAAAAGAGCGGCAGCCAAAACCATGTGTCCGGTTGAGGAAATCGGAAGAAATTCAGTTACCCCTTCAACAATAGCTAAAATAATCGCATGGAAAAGACTCATAAAAGAATTATAACATGAATAATCTTTGGAATAAATTTATTGATGGTTTAGGCAAGGAAAGATTTGTTATTTCTGATTTATTAAACCATTTTAATTCTTTAATATCATCATCTGGTTTTAATTCTCCGGACTGATAATTTGCTTCAAAAACCAAAAATATATAGTGAGTTAATTCTCCTTTTTTATCCGGCTCGTAATCCTCGTCAAAAGATAATTTTTTAATATCTGCTATTTCTATTCCCGCTTCTTCTTTTATCTCTCTTACTAATGCTTCTTTAAGACTTTCTTTTCCTAAATTAACGCCCCCTCCTAATAAATGCCAGGTATTTGGATATGGTCCGATCCCATCTGCTTTTCTCCCAAAAAGAAATTTGTCGCTCTTTTTAATGACCGCCGAAACAATTAATCTCGATTTCATAGACTCATCTAATTATTTTTTATTTTAGATCATAGATTCCAATTTTCAATAAAATCAGACGAAATCAAAGTTCTTCCATACATAATAGGAAAAGTAAATTCTTTTAATTTTTCCTGCAGTTCCTGTCGGATTTTAGAATCTGTTGTTTCTATTAGGTCTTTTAGAATAACAAAATTGTATCCAAGAGAGAACCCTGCGATAATTGTTGCCAATACGCACCCGTCTGTAAAAACTCCGGTTACGACAATATATTTAACCCCTTTTTCTTTTAAGATTCTATTTAAATCAGTTTCTGAAAAAGCGTCGTAATTATTTTTATTTATAATGACATCTTTCGGATTTGGTTTTACTAAATAAAATTTTTCACTGAATCCTGAATTATCTTCAGAGTAATAACTTGTCGAGGGATCAGAATATAACGTGTTTATATTTTCTGGTAGAAATTCTTTTTTCCAAGGAGGGGTTTTTGTAAAGATCACCAATCCTCCAATAATTTTTCTATATTCTTCGATAAAGTTAATTAGATTCGGAACCATCTCTCTGATTTTTGAAAACCTAATGTTTAGCTTCAACTTTTCACATTTTTGATTTACGCATCCATTAACAATATCGATAACAAATAAAGCAGTATTTGATGAATTCATTTCCGGAAAAGGTTTCATATTTATTTTCTTTTATTTGGATTATAGGTCAATTTGTGGGGATTTGAAAGGAGGGGATAGACGTCGAGGGCGATTTCTTCGTATGGATGGACTTTTTTTATTGCATCGATTATTTTTTCTAAATCTTTTTTAAAACAAACCGTTTCAATTCTTTCTTCGACTACTTCTTCGAGTTTACCGATTTTACCTATTGTTGGATTTGCGCCTTTCATCGGAATAAATCTTCCGATTCCTTTTGCCGAAAAACTGCAAAATTTATAATCGCCAACGATTCCAGCGCCTGCTTTTCCCATCGCTTCCCGGACTTGATCAGCATGAGTTTCCGGAACAAAGACAACTAATTTTACAGTCTCATCCATAAAATTATTATATCAGCACTCTTTAACAGACTTAATAGTACGATCTTAAATCGATTTTGCTCTTTTGAGAGTTTTATTGTTTGTATATCTCTCACCCTCTGCTTTCAATTTTTTCGCAAAAAGTGAGAGATTAAAAGATATCTTTAATTTATCTTCTCCGCTCTGAAGAGAAAGTTTATGTAAAAGATTTTGAAAGGAATTTTTTGTCATAGTTTCCTAATGCTAACACACTTTAAATTCATTTTCCAAATTTAATTTATTTGCAAAAAAAGCATCAACAAGATTTTGAGCGTTTAAAGAAAGTTGGCCTTTCATTTCTCTTAATTCGTCCCACGAGAAATAACTGAATTTATCAAATTTATCTTCCATGATTTTTGGTTCTCCGGAAATAATGACCGCTTTATACCAGATGTAGTCCATAAAGAATCCGTCTTCTAAGAATTCTTGCCCACCGAGCTTATTTACAATTTTAACGGCTATACCTAGTTCTTCATCAATTTCTCTTTCTGCGGTTTTAACAGGATCTTCTCCTTTTTCTATTTTTCCGCCCGGCATTTCCCATTGGATTCTTTTTGAAGTATTTCGATGGAGAAGCAATATTTTACCTTCGGTATTTTGCATAACACAACCAGCGAGTCTTATCTTATTGTCTTTTTTGTCTTTTGAAATATCTTTTATTTCGTGGTCAGCTAATTTTAGAAAATCCCTTAAATTCATTTTTATAGACTTAGCGTGAACACCAGGGTTAAAAGAAATTATTTCAGTATTCAAAAAAGAAGAATCAATAAATGGTTTTAACCCGATGATTACTCCGATAGGATAACAAGCTCCTATTTCGCATCCCATAGTCTTTTTTACTTCTTCCGAAGTGGCAAAACGTAGATCTTTTACTTTCAAAAGATTTTTCAATTTTTTTGAGTCGAGCTTCCTGTTTCCAGGGAGTACAGCCAAAACAAATCCGTCCCCGGCTTTAAGAAGTAATGATTTTGCCCCTTCTTTTAATGATAGTCCTCTTACTTTTGCAGCTTGTTCGCTTGTATATACCGGTTCGTGTTCGATAAGTTCAAACGCTATCTTATTAGCTTCTAAAAGATTAATAATTGTTTGGTAGGGATTTTGCATAAAGGCATTATAGCAAAATCTTCTGCCACTTTAATGATATATATCATTAAAGTGAGTACAATTTTCGTTTAAGTTTAACCGGGATGTAAAGGATTCTCCTTTACATATAGATTTTATTTTTTTTATTTACTCCAGAAGTTTGTTTTACGAAAAAGTCGATACCATCGCTTTCGAGTTTTACGACGGCTGCGTTTTCGATCGTCCCAACAGGTAATTCTTTAAAAGTAGCGTAACCTAAATGAATTAAAAAGGAGCGCATAACTGTTCCGTGACTTGTTATTAACACAGTTTTTCCTAGATAAGCCACGGCAATTTCTCTTAAAAAAGTTATAAAACGAGAGACTGCTTCTTCGGCGCTTTCCATATCATCAACTATTTTCCATTTAAATTTTTCTTGATCGGTCATTTTTTCAAATTCATCGAAAAGTTCTTTAAACTTTTTTCTTAATTCCGGCCCTGTTTTATTTGTTAAACTTCCCCAACTTCTTTCACGAATGACTTTAGTTGTCGATATTTCGAGCTTTTTCTCTAATGCGATAACTTCTGCCGTACGTATTGTACGTATTAAATCTGAAGAAAATATGGCATCGATATGTATTTTTTTAAATTTTTTACTCAGTCTCTCTGCTTGCTGTTTGCCGAGCGCAGTAAGACCAGAGTTTTCAAAAGTCTCCCTAACGTTTGCCTCCGATTGCGCATGGCGGATTATATACATAGTGCACATACTTTTAGATTTCATAGCTGAATTATAGCAAAGGTTGATAGAAATACATATTCAGTTTACAATGGATTTGTGGAAGAAAAGGCAAAAGTATGTTAATTGTTATTAGTGGTCCGGCTGCTTCTGGTAAAACTTCTGTAGGAGAAGCATTAGCCAAAAGATTTCCACAATCTGTTTATTTTTCTGTTGACACCATCAGACATTTTGTAAAAGGAGGTTTTGTAGAGCCAAAATTTGGAGGACCAGAGGTTGAGAAACAAATGAAACTTGCTGAACAAATTACAAGATTGATAGTTAGACGATATTTGGAGTCGAATTATGTGGTAATTATAGATGATGTTATTGGAGACGAAGACGTTGAAAGATATAAAAACGAATTTAAAAATGTTTATGGATTTCTTTTGCTTCCAACAGAGGAAACGTTAAGGCAACGTGATCAATCGAGAAAGCCGGAATACCAAATGGGAAGTCTTGTTGAAAAACATTATAAAGATTTTTCAAATATGGATCATTCAGCATTAAAGACAATTGACTCGACAAATCTAACAGTGGAAGAAACCGTAGATCAGATTTTTAAATTAATAAAAAATTATGGATAAATTTGAAGAAAAAGCGAAACTCATTCGTAAGCTGTGTTTAACATCTACGACTGCTGCCGGGTCGGGGCATCCGACTTCGTGTTTGTCAGCGGCAGACATAATGACGGTTTTATTCGATAAATATTTTATTTATGACATTAAAAATATTAAAAATCCGAGTAACGATCGTTTAATTTTTTCCAAAGGTCACGCGGCGCCGCTTTTGTATCCTCTCTTTGCGTTATCCGGGGCATTTCCGATAGAAGAGTTAAATAATCTTCGAAAATTTGATAGTTATTTAGAAGGACACCCGACTCCGAGATTTCCGTATGCAGAAGTCGCGACGGGATCGCTCGGACAAGGACTTTCAATCGGAGCCGGGATGTCGATTTCGGTTAAGTCCAAATCAAATAATTTACCAAGAATTTATGTTCTATTGGGTGATGGAGAAATGGCAGAGGGGCAGATTTGGGAAGCGGCGAATTTTGCTTCGTATTACAAGCTAAATAATTTAATCACAATTGTGGATGTCAATCGATTAGGGCAAAGTCAGGAGACGATGTTCGGCGATTTTATCGAAGAGTATATTGATCGTTTTAGGTCTTTCGGGTGGGAAGCGATCGGTATCGACGGTCATAATTTTTTAGAAATCGAAAGAGCGTTTAATGTCGCGATCGATAATCCACAAAAACCTTTTGCGATAATCGCACGGACGAAAAAAGGCAAAGGAGTTTCGTTTTTGGAGGATAAAGAGGGTTGGCACGGGAAAGCGTTAAACAAAGAAGAGCTACAAAAAGCATTATTGGAGTTAGGAAATATAGATGAAAACTTAAGGTTTGAGTTGGACAGAGATGATCGCTTGTCAGCGGGTCCTGTCTCGCTTTTCCCCCATCCGACGTCCTCGGTCTCCGGCTCTGCCGGATCCTCTGTGGGCGCTCGATGGGGGTCCCCCGCGCTCGCCACCCGTTTTGATAATAATTATCAAATTGGTCAAGAAATTGCGACTCGCGAAGTTTACGGAAAAGTTTTGGGTAAACTCGCAGATCAAAATCCTTTAATTTTTGCGTTAGACGCCGATGTAAAAAACTCAACTTACTCGGAAGATTTTAAAAAACTGTGGCCCGATCGGTTTATCGAATGTTTTATTGCTGAGCAAAATATGGTCGGTGTCGCAGTAGGGTTATCAGCAAGGGGAAAAATTCCTTTTGTTTCGACATTCGCGGCGTTTTTTACCCGCGCTTTTGATCAAATAAGAATGGCTGCAATTTCAAAAGCAAATATAAAATTTGTCGGATCGCACGCTGGTGTTTCGATTGGAGAGGACGGGCCGTCGCAGATGGGCCTAGAAGATATCGCGATGTTTGGTACGATTCCTGATTCTGTTATTTTTCATCCTTCCGACGCGGTTTCTTGTGCAAAATTAATCCCGCAGATGCTTATACACAACGGAATTTTTTATCTAAGAACTTTAAGATCAAAAACTCCGGTAATTTATAATGAAAATGAAAGGTTCTCTGTGGGCGGATCAAAAATTTTAAAAGAATCAAAAGAAGATTTGTTAACCGTCGCCGCGTGCGGCATAACAGTTCACGAAGCGCTAAAAGCGTACGAAGATCTTAAGAAAGAAGGAATTTTAATAAGGGTAATTGATTGTTACTCTGTAAAACCTATAGATAGCGTGACACTTAAAAAATCATTGGAT
>JAMDAA010000028.1 GCA_023484045.1 Patescibacteria group bacterium | reverse complement strand
GAAGGTACAATATTAATCAAAGCAGTCGTCACCTCCTATCTGAATGGACTAAATTCACAATATATTCAGTGTGACAACTGCTTTTTTTATTGTCAAATCAAGAAGAAATGAGTTTTGCACCAAAGTCAATTACGGACCATTGACAGCGTATGGGAAATGTGTAAAAATAGCTTGGTTTAGTTAAGGCGATTCAATATGTCGAACGAGGTACTTCGAACCAACAGACAGGGAGAACCTTTCACACTCTTCGACCTGTTCGAGGGTAACAGGTTGCCAAAAGTTGTGTACACGCTGAGTCAAATGGCCGCCGAAGAGAACGAGTGGTTGCGCCGGGGTGGGTGGGGCAACTCAAAAGATCCACGTAAACAGAGATTTACATAATTTAGCCTCGCAAGGCGTCGCCTTGCAAGAATGTATTTTAGATTTACAATAATACTTACATAAAGCTTGACAATCGATCCCAGATCATGTATAATATGCATACGATGCATATGTTTGAACCTCGGTTCAATTTCACTTCAAAAGTCGTAAACGAGCTTTCAAAGATCGAACGGCTTTACGGGCAATTGCTCGGTGAAAGGCTGATTCCGTCTTTGGCGCTCAAACTCTCGGAAGAAAACCAGATTTTAGCGACCCACTATTCAACAAGCATCGAGGGCAATCCCCTTTCTCCTTTTGACGTTACGAATATTATTTTAGGAGATCAGATCCCGACGACTAAATCCGAAAAAGAAGTCAAAAATTATTTTTCGGTCTTAAATAAAATCTTTATTTTGGCAAAAAAGCATGCCGCAATAACGACAAAGCTCACAACCGAATTACATCACGAGTTAATGAGCGGAATCGAAGAAAAAGATTTGGGGGAATTCAGAAACGGTTCGGTTTTTGTCGGACACAAAACAAAAACCGAGGTTGTTGTAAAACACAACCCTCCTTTTCACACAAAAACCGAAATCGAAAATGCTTTAAAAGAATTATATCAATGGGTCGAAAAACAGGATGATTTGCACCCGCTTATTAAGGCCGGAATTTTACACCACCGGTTTGCGTATATCCACCCGTTTTTTGATGGGAATGGGAGGCTCGCGAGGGCACTAACAGCCTATTATTTATTATTAAAACAATACGAAGTTGTTAAGTTTTTTATTCTTGATGATTATTACGATATCGACCGGCAATTGTATTCAGATACGTTGCACACCGCAGACAACGGGGAAGAGACAAAATGGATCGAATATTTTTTGGAAGGGATCGCCTATTCGCTCCAATCAGCTTTGGCAAAAATTAAAGATTTAAGAACGAGTAATCTCGAAGATTTGGCCGGAGAAAAAAGGGTTTTAGTAACAAATCGCGAAGAGGACGTTCTCAGAATTATTATCGAAAAAAAGGCGGTAAAATCGTCCGATATTACAGAAGCATTATCGGTTACGAGACAACAGGCACACGCACTTTTGGCATCGCTTGTTAAAAAAGGGCTTTTAGAAAAATTCGGAAAAACAAAAACGAGCTACTACAAACTGCTTAAAGAAAACAACTAAACGCCGCGGTTAATAATAAGAAGGACGATCGCCAAAAGAACCGCGAGGACTCCGACAATTATCAATAATTCTGCAGTTACGCGTTTATTTTGTTTGACTTTTCTTTTTTTGGACTTTTTGGGCATATATTTATACTAGATAAATGGGGTTTAAAAAGTCAAGGGTTATTTTCCGGTCGTGATTAAAACATCGACAGAAAGACCGGACGCACTGCTGCTCACGACGACATTAGAAAGAGACTTATTGAGCTCCGAAACGATTTCATCCTGCAGGCTTTTCGGAATTTTTTTAGAAAATTCGACGGTGCTTTTTCCCTTTAATGTCGCTTCGTCCGCATTTCCGGTTTCGATATCCTTAAAATCCAAAGCTATTAATTTTTCTTTTATTTTTCCGGCCTGACCGGCGACGCCCGAGCCGTTTAGAATCTTTATTTTTATATCTGATTTTAAAATCGGGATGAGGGTCGGTGTTGGGGTCGCTGTCGGTTCGATCTTAGCCTCAGGTAGATTATTGGACGAGTTTTTCGTAAGGATAAGATACGCGGTCACGATAGTCGTGAGAAGCAAAAAGGAAAAAAGGCCGATCAAGAGTTTTTTTATAAAAGGCCTGTTGCTTTCTTCTATTTGATCGTGCAAATTTTCTGTTGCGTCGACTTTTTCTTCTTTTTCAACCACACTCGAATTTTTTAGAAAATTAATCGCTTCTAAAGATCCGGATCTATTGAGAATAAATTCGACTTTTTCCGAGGCCATAGTCTCTTCGTTCACAAATTCGCCAAAAACGGTTGCGGGGAGAATAGATTCAACCTTCCATTCGATGTTTTCTAAAACGGTAATTAATGGTAGATAAACGTTTTTATTAATCGCGGTGACTGTTTTTTTGCCCTGGAACTCGTATTTTACGACAGAAATTTCTTCAGACTTAAACGGAAGACTTTCTAAAAACTTTTTAACTTCAGTATCGGCTTTTTCGGGATCTTCGCTTTGGATTTGTTTTGAAAACAAAAGGTCCTCGGAAATTAATATAACCACGCCCGCCTTTTTAGCGCTTATTTTTCCCAAAACTTCGATTATCGTTTCTTTTAGTTTGTCTTCTTTTAAAACAGCCTTTTCTCTAATTGTACCGATCTCAAAGGTCTGCTTTTCGCTTCCAACTGCGTTTGACGCGATCACGTGGTTAGTCGTAATGTATATAACGCATTTATCTTTCATACCAATAAATTTATTATAACATTTTCTGTATAATTTGAAATAACTACTAATTTAACCTCACAAGGGGTGGCCTTGCAAAGGTAAATTAGATTTGTTACGCTAGAAAAACGATGCCAAGTAAAAATTCTTCTAAGCAATATGTTGAAAATGGATATTATCATATTTATAACCGCGGAGTTGAAAAAAGAAAGATTTTTATCGACAAGCAAGATTACTCGGTATTTCTGAGTTATCTAAAAGACTATCTACTTCCTAAAGATGAAAAAAGCATAAGAAATAAACTTTCTGATCCTGATATTTCGTATAAAGAAAAAGATAAAATTCTAAAACAGCTTCGTTTGAATAACTTTAATAACGAAATTGTTCTTCTTGCTTATTGTTTAATGCCAAATCATTTTCACTTATTTATTAAACAAAACACAAAAGGACAAATTGATAAATTTATGAACTCACTCGGGACAAGATACACGATGTATTTTAATCGGAAGTACAAAAGAGTTGGCCCCCTTTATCAAAGTGTTTATAAAGCAGTTCTTGTAGAATATGAAGAACAGTTTATTTATCTTTCAAAATATATTCACAAACAAGCTCTAGCCTTGCAAGGCGTCCCCTTGCAAGGCCAACCGTGCTCGTATTATGAGTATACAGGAAAAAGGAACACTGTGTGGGTATACCCAGAGGAAGTTTTAGGTTATTTTTCAAAGACCAATCCTAATCTTTCTTATGAGTCATTCGTCAGAGAGCCAGAAGAAAATTTATTAAATTTAAAGGATATTTTGATCGAAGATCCAAATTAGCCTTACAAGGCCACCCCCTGCAAAGAACGATAGCGGAATAAAGAAGAATATACACAAGTGTTGACAAACCAACAAAAACGTGGTATAAGTAGTCCTCATAGTTATGACTATAAGTCTATTAACACCAAAAGAGGTCGCAGAGCTTCTAAAATTAAATATCCTTACAGTATACGCTTATATACGAAAAGGCAAGCTTAACGCAATAAGATTTGGCCGTAGTTATAGGATATCAAATGAAGATCTAAATGAATTCATAGAGTCTAACAAAACATGCTAGATTCTTTTTTTATGAAAAAACATTGCAAGCTGATAGTAAAAATTGAATTATTGTTTTTAGCGATTGCATTTATCGCGGAAATTGTTCAGGCTGTCAATTTTTTCCCGAATCTAAAAAATACAATTGCGCTCGCGACAACTGTAAAACCCGAAACATTTACAGAACTATATTTTGAGGATCATACTCAGCTTCCAAAAACGATCAAGAAAGGCGAAGGATATAGTTTTGTTTTTACGGCCCACAATGTCGAATATCAAGACATGAAATATTCGTACATAGTTTACCTTCAAAGGGATAACCAAAAGATAACACTAGACGAAGGAGAATTCAGTTTAAAAAATAATGAATACAAATCTGTAAAAGAAAATTTTGGACCGTTAAAAAATCTCAGGGCAAAAATCCTGGTCGAGTTAGTTAATAAAAATCAACAGATCGATTTCTGGATGGAGCAAATATGAAAAAACTCAATAAATTAACAATACTTATCCCCTGCCGTAACGAAGAAAAAGGAATCGGCAGAGTTATCGACGATATCCCAAGACGAATATTAAAAAAGCTCGGGTACAAAGTAGAAATTATAGTCATAAATAATAATTCGACCGATAAAACTGCGCATGTTGCACTAAAGAGAAAAGCGATCGTAATAACCGAAACAAAAAAAGGAAAAGGAAATGCGACTAAGGCAGGATTTAGGGCGCTAAACCCGGACACGGTTTTTGTGGTCATGATCGACGGAGATAATACTTATAAATCGAAAGAAATACCGAGGCTCGTGGAACTTTTGGCGAGCGATTTTTGCGATGCGGTTATCGGTTCAAGACTCGGTGGAAAAATTAAAAGAAATTCGCTCAAATTCCAAAACCGGGTCGCAAATTGGACCTACACGTTTTTAGTCAGACAAATTTACAGGGCAAACGTAACAGACGTGTTGAGCGGATATTTTGCCTGGAAAAAAGAGGTTATTGATAAGTTATATCCTCATCTACGGTCCGAAGGATTTGAGATCGAAATGGAAATGATTACCAAAATGAAAAAACTCGGTTTTGACGTTTACTCTGTGCCGATTACGTATGATCCCAGAGAGGGAGAATCAAAGTTAAACAAATTTAGAGACGGCGCCTTAATACTTTATACCCTTTTTAAAAATCTGCTTTGGAATCCAAACAGGAATCTTAAAAAAGTCAGTTGGGAAGGAATAAAAGGCTATGAATACAACTAAAATTATGAAAAATAAAAGCGTTTCGATAATTATACTTACCAAAAATGGCGGAAAGTTATTTAAGAGCGTGCTCAATAAAATTTTCGCTCAAAATTACAAGCCTTTTGAGGTAATTATTGTTGATTCAGGTTCTACGGACGGAACGATTGACCTAGTAAAAAATTACCCTGTAAAACTTGTGCAGATTAAACCATCGGAATTTGGTCATGGTAAGACAAGAAATTTCGGGGCAAAACTGGCAAAAGGAGAAATAATTGTTTTTCTAACCCAGGACGCAGTTCCCCTAAGCAAAAATTGGCTTACTAATTTAGTAAAACCGTTGGAAAATAAAACTATCGCGGGAGTTTATGGCCGGCAAATACCAAAGAAAAATGAAAATATTATCGATAAAATTTTTTACTACAGCCTTTATCCAAACAAACAACAGATTTGGGTAGATACTAATTGTGCTGAAGGCGATAACGTTTTTTCGAGTGTAAATTCGGCTATTAGAAGAAATATCGTAAAAAAGTATCCATTCCCATCGGATATTATAGTTAGCGAAGATTATGAATGGGCTTTTAAAGTTTTAAAGAAAGGGTACAAAATTTTTTATAATCCAAGAGCTTCGGTTGTTCATTCTCATTCTTACGGTTTAATCCATTTATTCAGACGAAATTTCGACATCGGTATTTCATATAAGAGAATATATAAGAACAGACGATCTTTAAAATTGTTTAAAAACGGATCAAAAATTTTTTTAAACGAAGTCAGGCATCTGGCAAGAATCAATAGAATCCATCTTACCCCCTACGCGGTTTTTAAAGACGCTGTAAAATTTTTCGCGATTAACTTTGGAAAACATGAAGAGATTTTCCCGAAATCTGTAAAGAAAAAATATCTCAGCGCGCAAAGGTGGTACTGGATATGAAAAAGTTAAGAATTTGCATGATCAGCTCTGAATTCCCTCCGCATGCTGCCGGTATCGGTTATGCGGCATATCACGTCGCAAAACCATTGGTCGATAAAGGGAATAAGGTAACAGTTTTTACACGCGGAAATTGGAGAGGAGGAAGGACGAGAATGCTTGATGGTATAACAATTCATGAATTACCATTTATCGCATTTTTTCCTCCGTTCCATATACTTTATCATGGTTTTTTTATCAATAGATTGTTAAAAAGGTCACAAAAAGATTTCGATCTAATTCATTTACATTCGCCTTTAATTCCCGTCGTTAATTCAGATTTACCAATAATTACTACAGTACATAGCACTTGGCATTCTGAAGCAATATCCTTCAATAAAATTACGGATTGGTATTCACTCGCCGTTAAATTGTTCAAAAAGTCATTTATTAAATATGAAGATAAACTGTTTTCAAAAAGCAATATGTTTATAACAATAACCGGAGCAATGGCGAATGAACTTATTCGATATTACAAGATAAACCCATTAAAAATAAGTGTAATTAAAAATAGTATTGATATTAAAAAATATAAACTGATCAAAAAAGAGAGCAGCAATAATAAACAATTTAAAATATTAAGCATAGGAAGACTTGTTTATAGAAAAGGAGTCTTAGATTTAGTAGATGCTGCTAAAATTATTTGTCACAGATATCCAAATGTTGTTTTTACGATAATTGGAGAAGGGCCACTCGAAAAATCGTTACGGGAAAAAATAAAAGAATATCGATTACAAAACAATGTTCTTCTGGTTGGTGCAGTACCAAATAATCAAATCAAAAAATACATTAAAGCGTCATCGGTATTTGTAATCCCTTCTTATTATGAGGGATTGCCACTAGTGTTATTAGAAGCTATAGCTAGCGGTAAACCGGTAATCGGTACGAATATAGATGGAATTAAGGAAATTATTAAAGATGGTAAAAACGGTCTTTTAGTACCAAGCGGAAATCCACGGTCAATTGCAAAGGCGATAATACAGTTATTTAAAAATCCAACATTAAGAATTATTTTAGGAAAAAATGCGAGAAAAACCGCGGAACAATTCGATAGAAAATTAATGATAAATAAAATATTAAAAATTTATGAAAATCTTGATACAAAAAATTCTATGAATAAGCGACTTTATGTAAGGAGTCAGATATGAAATTTAATAAAACACAAATATTCTTTTTATTATTGGTGTTACAAATAATAGTTAATTTGCTTTTCTTATTTAATATCAACTATTTTTTGATTAGAACTATTTTGTCGTTTTTATTTATTATATCGGTCCCCGGTTTATTTATATTGCTATCGTTAAAGATAAACAAGATAAATTTTTATGAATACCTTTCCTACATGGTTAGTTTAAGTATTTCTTTTTTAATCTTTGTAGGTCTATTCATAAATTACATTTTCCCCCTGATAGGTTTTTCCAAGCCACTTTCGGATTTACCTTTGGCCATCGGATTTAACACTGTTATTTTAGTGTCAGGATTTATAGCATATATAAGAAGTGGTCAAATTAATTATGAGATAAAATCTCCCAGAATCTCTTTGCTAAATTGGATTTTATTATTAATTCCTTTGGTGATCCTGGCGCTAGGTGTTTTTGGCGCAATTATTCTAAATAACGGTGGTTCTAATTTTTTTGCCAGATTGATGATAGTAGGCGTAGCGACGTATATTTTCTTATTGACACTATTAAGAAATAAGATTCAAGAGAAAATTTATCCTCTAGTAATTGTAATTATTGGCTTGGCACTCTTATTGTCGTACTCACTTAGAAGTTGGCACATTTTGGGATGGGACATAAACCTCGAATACCAGATGTTTCAACTTACAAGAATTAAATCTCTCTGGGCAGTCTCCAATTCGGCAAGCAATTTTAATTCCTGTCTAAGTATAACTATATTACCAACCATCTTTAGCTCATTTTTACATATTAATAATGAATATATTTTTAAATTAATTTCTCAACTTTTATTTGCTATTGTGCCTCTTAACATTTATTTAATAACTAGAAGATATGCAGAACCGCTATTGGCTTTCTTTTGTTCTTTTTTCTTCGTAGCCCAAGAAGTATTCTATATGGAGCAAACTGCCATTGTAAGACAAGAGATAGCATTTATCTTTTTTACAAGTATGGTGCTTGTGCTTTTTAACAGAGGTATTAAATCATTGGTAAAGAATATTTTGTTTTTAACGTTTGGGGTATCCATGGTAGTTTCACATTATTCAACGACATATGTCGCCCTCGCTTTATTTTTTCTAACTTACTTAGTCTTATTTGTAATTAGACATTTCAAAAAAAGTCCAAATGTTAATAACTCCTTAATTAAGAATATAACTCTTAAAAATTATCATATAAGATTAACGTCTATTTCAATATTATTATTTGTGACTATTTTTTGGAACATACAAGTAACTAAATCGTTTGATTATCTTAAATATACTGTTGATGCAGTAATAAGAAACATAGATAAAACTTTTACATTAAAAGATAAAAATGCCACAATTTTTTCTTTTTTGTTTAACTCTAAGAATATTTATTCTGACTTACGGCTTGATAAGTTCATACAAGATTATACCTCTCATTTAAAGGTAAACAAAAGCGACTTAATAATGAAAGGAGAAACTAGAAATATAAACAAATTACATCTAATAAACGATGTTAGTATTTCTTCTAAGAAAGTACTCTTAAATGAAGTAAGTGTTTATCCATATGTCATAGTAAAATATATCATTCTTTTATCTTTAGCCATTGGCACATTAAAGCTTCTCATGACAAAACTTAAATCTAAATCTAAGCATGATCTAGAATATTTACTCCTTTCCTTAACATCAATATCGCTTATTATACTTATGATTATATTGCCTCACATCTCTGTTGCCTATAATGTTAATAGGTTTTTTCTTCAAGGTCTGACTTTTCTTTCTTTTTGCATCGTAATGGGAATTATGGTTATTTTTAGACGTTTAGGCTCATTTAAATTTTACATGATTGCAATAATTTTTATAATTTATTACCTGTATCAAAGTGGAATTACAGCTTCAATTACAGGAAATGTTTTACGTATTAATACTTTTAACAAAGGAGCAGAATATGATGCTCATTACATTCATGAGGAAGATGTCAGTGCGATTAAATGGATGGCGGTAAAGTACAAAAATTATGAATATGTATATATGGATGCCATGGCAGTGCCAAAATTTAAGTCGGTTGCGGTTAAAAACATTAATAAGATCCCATATGTAATTCCTAATATAATTGATAAATCTAATTATGTTTATGCTAGCTATGGTAATACACACGAAAATGTTGCATTTATAGAAGATGTATTTTATTCAAGTGGTAGTCTTTTAACTATTAATTATCCTTTTAATTTCTTAGATGACAATAAAAATTTAATTTATAACAACGGAGGAGCCAAAATTTACAAATGAAAAAAAACAGAAAAAAAATTGCTATCTTATGCGATATGGGTAGTTTTGCAAATTCCATTAGGCCTTTAGAGATTAAAAAATATCTTCGTGCCTACGGTCATAATGTTGTCATTATTAACAATAAACATCTTTATCAAGGAATTAAAAATAGAAAGGATAACAAGTTCTCGTTTTTTATAAAACAAAGGCTATTAAATAAACTAAATAAATTAGCAATAGAATTTGTTGATAAAAAGATAAACGGATGGCCTTATTATTGCTATCTGATTCTAAAACTCAAGATTAGATCCTTAGTTCTCACAAGAATTATTAAGAGAGAAAAATTTGATGTTATTATTTGTGAAAATCACTTACATGCATTTGTTATAAAAAAAGACTTGCAAGCTCTAACTATTTTAGACTTAGATTCACCATATATTGATGAATTATTCTATTCAGAAAAAATTAATAAAGGACAAAGAATGCGATTGAATAAAAAGTTTAAAAAGATTTACCAAAATGCAGATTATGTTAATTTCCAATGGCACAGATATACGGATTACGTTAAAAAAAACATTTATAACGGTAATAATATTATTGAGATTAACTTTGGTTGTCAGCGGAGATTAATTTGTAAAAAGGTAAAATACAATACACAACCAAGAATCATTTGCTTGGGCTATCTCGGTGGTAAATGGGTTAACTTACCATTACTTTCAAAATTATCTAAGTTATATCCAATTGATGTTTACGGCGGTCCTGTGCCAGACAAAAAATGGGGATTAAATTATAAAGGCTATGCCCCTTCTACAGACGTCCTAAAAAATTACCAATTTGGGTTGATCACAATTTCTAAAGATAAGTTACGACAAAGTAGCTTCTCTTCAAAACATTTGGAGTATCTTTCTTATGGGTTACCTGTTTTAACTCCCGAATGGAGAAAGGATCATCTACTGGAAAATGTCTCTATCTATTTTAATGAGGATAATTTTTTGAATGTTCTTAAGAAATATTCAGACCCAGATACATGGCAAAAAATGAGTGATGCTTGTTTTAGACAAGCACAGGCGTGGGAATGGAAGAATGTCCTGAAACCCCTTGGAAATATTGTTGATAATAGTTCTATGGAGGAAAAATAATGATAAAGAAAAATTTTATTTCGATTATTACAATTGTTAAAAACGATCGAGGCATAGAAAATACATTAAATCAGTTAAAAAGTATTGTTCGACCAGCTGATTGTGAAACTTTAGTTATTGACGCTTCT
>JAMDAA010000038.1 GCA_023484045.1 Patescibacteria group bacterium | reverse complement strand
CTTCCGATTAGTTTTGAACCAAGACCAAACACATATATTAATATTGTCTTTTATATTGAACAATTGAATTCTATTCCTTCTGTTTTACCAAAGGAACCAGTATTTTCTGCAATCCCCAGAAGAGGAAAATTTACTGCTGTTGAGACAAGTTGGATAATCAAGTAAAAAATTTGAGGCGTGAAACGCGATTTATTTCTTAATATTTGACTTTCTCCAAGCGTTTGCAATATTCTTAAAGTAATGGAAGAGTATATATACTCTAAGGATCAAGGCCATAATTCTTCCAATAATTTTTGGCAGGTTTTTTCTTCCCCGGTTTATTCCAAGGTAATCGGAGTCTTTGTGTTAATGATTGTAGTCGCAGCAATTCCTCTGACCGTTTATCTTTCCCAGCAAAGACAAGAAATAAGACAGCAAGCCGCGGGTACTCAATGGATATACGGCGATGTAAGGGGTTGGCTCGATGGCATATCATGTAGTATGTTTTGCGGATGGGCCTGCGATATCTCAAGGCCGACTAACGATGTCTCTGAAGTTTTTATAACATCTGACGGCGCCGACATTGGTTCTGTGACCGGAACAACCCAAGATCTTTCCGACCCAAAATATACTTTTAGAACCGGGACATATTGTAATAATAATTTTAAGGTCGGGTGGTGTTATGCTCCTTTAAATAATTCTTTAAAAGACAATAAGCCGCACGTTATTCACGCGTATGTTAAAGACAAAAGCGGAAATAAAATCCAGCTCGGCGGACCCTGGTCTGGCGGAAACACAATCACATGTGCGCCTCCGGAAATTCCTACCTCTACCCCGACAAATACTCCTACTAATTCCCCGATCCCGACTCAGATACCTACTCCAACATCAACACCTATCCCAACCCCGTCAGTAACCCCATCAATCTTACCCAGTCCTTCAGTTTCTCCGACAAACACAATAACACCCGGAAGTACCCTTCTTTCTCTCAAATTAATTCTTGACGGTGTGTATTTTGACTGTAATGTTAACCAAACCTGTTTGCCGGCGGCAAATAAAAAACCGCTGCACTCAGCAAGAGATGTAAGTGTTCTCGTATTTAACAACACGAGTGCGACACAACCGTTGTTTGAAAAAACAGGAACCGTGACTTTTGATCCAACCGATGGATATTTTAAAGGAGATATCAATCTTGGAAATATCCAGTCGGGAAATTATCAGTTTAAAGTTAAAACTCCAAAATATTTAAGAAAAACTCTTCCCGGGTATCAAACAATTACTACCGGGACAGCTAATGCCACGCCTGTGGTAAATCTGACCGCCGGAGATGTAAACGGTGACGATAAAATCGATATTTTAGATTACAATATTATGATCAGTTGTCTAGAGGGTAAACAAAATAGTCAAGAATGCGGAGCAAATCGCGAAAACGCGGATCTCGACGACGACGATCCGACACAATACGGGACAGGCGGAACAGCCGAACCCGATGTCGACATCGACGACTATAACCTTTTCCTAAGAAACCTCTCTGTCCAACGAGGAGATTAATTTTTGTTGACAACTCTATATTTAACTGCAATACTGAAAATATTGAAGCTTTAAATAAAGTGCGCGATTTTATTTCATCTTTGTTCCGTTCAAAAATTTTCGGTCTATTCGTCCTCTTAATAATTGTCGCCGCAGTTCCCCTAACCGTTTTTATCGCCCAAAGACAACAGAATATACAACAGAAAGCACAGGTCGCTAATAACATTGTCTATGTAAATATAAATACTTCTATTTTAGGAAAACCTGTCCCCGCCGACTTTGTAGGGCTAAGCTACGAAATGGCAGAACTGTTAAAAAAACCTGTAAGTACTGGTTCTACTGCTCCTGAGCAGTTCACTGCAGAAAATACGCGCCTTATCAGGGCTCTTCAGAAAATTAATGTCAAAATGATCAGGTTTGGATCAAACAACGTTACGCGTACTTTTTGGTCTGAAAAGCCACTCCTCACAAGTCCCACCCCTCCTTATCCCACGCTTTCCCAAGAAGAATTAAAAGAAGGTGGCGGAATCCCTTGGTATATTACGCTCAATGACTCGCATATAAATAATATGTTTGCGTTCGCAAGAGCACTCGGGGCAAAAGTAGTCTTTACTCTTAACTTAGCACACTCTGATTATAATCCGGAGATGTTTACCGACGAGGCAGCTTATATTGTCAATAAAGGAGGAGATACGTTGCTCGGAATACAAATAGATAACGAACCGGATAACTTTGGGCAAAGAAAAATCCGTCCTACACCTTATCTTTTTAACAACTATTTCCAAGAATTTAGTAATTATGTGTCTAGAATAAGAGTAAAAGTCCCAAATGCTCCGATAATCGCTCCCGCCACCCTTATGCCTCCGGGCTCCCCGATAGTAAACGGAGAACATTGGATTAATTTACTTTTAAATAAAGAAAAGGATGATACAGCGGGAAATCTAAAGTTAAAGGCAGTTTCTCAGCACATTTATTCTTTAGGATCAAGTACTAGTACAGATCCCCTTACATATACAACCGAAAGACTTTTGGGTAAAGATATAAATTACAACATAAATAAATGGATCGTAGACCCATTAGTCACAGAGATAAGCGGACGACACCCTTTTTACATTATGGAAACTGCCGCTTTAGGAGTACCTGGAGATTTTGCTCAGTCTCTTTGGGGCATAAATCATCTGCTTAATTTAGCTCAAAAAGGGATAGCGGGGGTTAGCTTGTACAGCACTCAATGGCGATGCGATCCTGATCCCAATAAAATAAACTATGCCCCGGTTTGTGTTGAATACCCTTGGCATTATAATTCACCGCTTAGAGTAGGTGGCTTATATTATTCTTTGCTTTTCTTCAAAGAAGCAGCTCAAGGACAATTTGTTACAACCCAACTTATTACCGCCCTTAATTTCGACTCCTATTCAACAATAAATGGTAATACTTTGCGGGTTACCTTGATCAACAAAGAAAAAACCGATACAGACGCGACAATAAATTTAGATAAAGATTATAGGATGGCAAAAGTACTACGACTGAAAGCTCCATCTCCTCTCTCCTCCGGCACAGAAATTACTCTCGGTGGCGCATCTGTTCTAAAAGATAGTCAAGGATTTTCAGATTGGTCTCCAAAAGACAATGAAAATTACACCGTGGCTAACAGAAAATTTACTGTAAAAGTTCCTGCCTACAGTGCCGCTCTTGTTACTTTTGATACTTCTTGCAACACCGAGTATACATATACAGAAACTGATCAGGCATGGATTAAAACTTATTGTTTAGGTTTGGGGGTAAATTGTACAACTTATAAAAGTATTACCTGTCATACTGGCGAACAAGGAACTTGGACGCCTTATGGATCAAATTGCACAAAACCAAACTGTACGGGTTGCTCTTGCGAACAATTAATTACTCCAACATCTATGCCTCCCCCGACAAACACTCCGGCGCCGACTAGTACACCGATTCCCGGTGGGACACAACTTGCGCTTAATTTAATACTCGATGGGGTATATTACGACTGCAACGTCAATCAAGCCTGTGTAAAAGGTGATCTTGCGATAATCGGAAATCCACAACATCCAACAAGAAATGTGTTAGTTGAGATTTTTAATAATAACAATCAATTAGTGACCACCAAGACAGGAAATACCACATACGATTCTGAGGACGGGCATTTTAAAGGAACCGTGGAATTAGGAAGTATACAAACTGGAAATTATTACATAAAAGTTAAAACAGATAAATACCTAAAAAGACTCATGCCCGGTATCCACCAAATTACAGGAGGAACAACTAATACCATACCGGAATCCATGCTTGTTGCAGGAGATATCGATAACAATAATGAATTAAACATTCTTGACTACAATATTCTTATTAGCTGCCTCGAGGATCAAAATGGAAATACGCCTCCAACTTGTGGCGATAACAAAGAAAAAACTGATTTGAACGACAATGGCACAGTTGACATCGACGATTACAATCTCTTTTTAAGAAACCTCTCTGTGCAACGAGGAGATTAAGAATATATATTTTTCATTTAACATTTATCATCTTCCATTGATTTTTAATTCATCTATTTGTTACATTTAATTATAGAAAACATGAATTCAGAATTACTCTATAAAAGACTACTCAGTTTTGCACAGAGATGTCAAAAGCTTGTCGTTAAGCTTCCAAGGAATGTTTACAACATGGAATATTCCAGTCAATTAATACGTTCATCTGCTTCTCCTGGAGCTAATTATATCGAGGCAATTGAAGCAAGCAGTCGTAAAGATTTTATTCATAGATTAAAGATATGCCGAAAAGAAGCTAAAGAATCTATTCACTGGTTAACCCTTATCCAAAGCGCGAATAATAATTTATTTGAAATCCAAAAAGACATAGAAGAATTGGTAAAAGAAGCACGAGAATTAATTAAAATTTTTTCCTCCTCTGTATTGACCTCCGAAAGAAATCAAAAAATGAATAAGTAAATTAATAAATGTTAGATGGAAATTGTTAAATGAAAAATCCTATTCGGCTCTTGACTTTTATTTAAAAATTGCACTATTCTAAATAAGGATGGAAAATTATACCTATTCTAAGAATAGTAGTAATCCTTTTAAAAGACTGTGGCAAGTCTTTTCTTCTCCTACTCATTCAAGGACACTCGGAATTTTAACGCTTTTGATAATCGTCGCTGCTGTCCCGTTAACTATTTATATCGCCCAAAAACAGCAGGAAGTCCGCCAAAGAGCGGCGGCCACACTTCCACAAGGATCTCAATATCCCCCGACGGGGGTTATGTGGACAGATAAACCGGCTCCAACAGCGGTCCCGGTGGGATCGACTATCCAACTTGGTTTAGGCGGAGATGCTCTACCCCAAACATACAAAGATGCAGGAGTATACTACGCAAAAATGGAGATATACGCATTAAAAATGGATCTTTCTACTAATCCTCCTACTGTTCTTGATATCTCCGATGGCTGTCGAACAGACGCGTTAACAAGCGACCATAAAGCGTGTCTCATCATAAGAAAACCAACGACAGGAGACGCTAATTATGGTTCGGGCGCACAAAATCTTAGTACGCCATGGACCCCAACGAAAAAAGGAGACTATTTTATCGTCGGAAACCTTTTTACAAATCTCGGCAGATCATCAGCTAGTCCGCTGGTTCCGTGGACCAACGGTATCTATTGCTACCCCAACAATCCTACTTTTTGCTGGAACTATGTTGATTTGTTAAAAACACATGTTGTAGTCACAGATGGACCCCTTCCAACACCGGTTTCTAATAATCCCCCTGGCGGGAATATAACCGGCCCAACCACCGGGACTATCGGGCAAAAACTTCATTACAGATTAATCGGAGACGCTACTCCGGGAAAACCTATTACTAAAGATGAAATCTATATAGCAAAGCTTAAGACTGATGGAACTATCGACATAACGTGGAGATGCGGCAGTCCCTTTTTACCGGGACAACAACCCGGTTGGTGTATCTATTCGAGAAATTTTAGTAGCCCGACTAGTCACGTACAGACAGATCTTGACTGGACGCCAGATGAAAACGCAACTTATTGGATTGCGATGAACTTGTTTTCGGAAGGTGGACAGTGTAGCGGTAATCCAACCATAAAATATATTAGCCATCAGAATTATTGCGGATCAAATCCTTGTTGGTGTCCAAAGACTGATCCTACACCTGATTACGATCGTGGATTTTATCCCGAGGGATATTGCTGGACAAGATGTGACAGAACAGAAGGCGTAGACGCAAATGACATAACTAAAGGAGGCGATCGAATCAAAGTGACGATAACAGCCGCCGGACCAACTAGTGGTCCGACAAGTGGACCTCAGCCAACTTCTCCCCAACCAACTACGCCGATTCCGACTGGTCAACCAACACAGCGACCAACTAGTACTCCGACTACTCAACCAACGGGTTCACCAGCGCCCACAAACACCCCAATTCCCGGCGGGACGCAGCTCGCGCTTAATTTAATACTCGATGGAATTTTTTATGACTGCAATGTAAACTCTCCGTGTATAACAGGCGCGCCAAAACCGCCGTTGCACCCGACAAGAGATGTTACTGTAGATATATTTGCAGATAACAGCGCGACACAACCAATACTAGAAAAAACAGGTCCTGTCACTTATAACGCGGGGGACGGACATTACAAAGGAAACGTGGAACTTGGAGATATCGCAACCGGAGATTATATTGTAAAAGCCAAAACTTCGGAACACCTAAGAAGGACTATCGAAGGAATACAACATGTCGTAAAAGGAACTACAAATAACACGCCGGAGACCGTACTTATCGCCGGAGATATCGACAATAATAACGCCCTCGATATTCTCGACTACAACTTGCTTATTTCTTGTCTTGAAGATCAGAACGGAAATACTCCTGCGGCCTGCGGAGCAAACAAAGACAAAACTGATCTCAATGACAACGGAAAAGTCGATATCGACGATTACAATTTATTCATAAGAAGTCTCGCTGTTCAGCGCGGCGACTAGAATTAGAATAGCGCTTAGAGGCTAGAGCTTAGAGATTGAAATTAATAATTGACAAAAAAGTTAAAATTTTCAATAATAAAATAAGTTTTAATCTTTAAGTTTTAGTTTTGAATTTTGACTTTTGAGTTTTGATTTTTAAAGATATGTCCAAGAAAACTTTAGCACTAATCGGAGGTTTATTTATAATAACGGCGATTCTTATTTATATGGCCGTATCTCCAAATAAAGGAATTACTCCGACTTCGATTATTTCAAGACCGAGTCCGGCTGCGGTTGCAAGCAGTATGCTAACGCTATCTCCTAATCCCCTTGTTTTATCTTCACAATCCGGATCCGTAAACGTCGACCTTAATTCCGGGACAAACAGGGTTACCGGCGTACAACTCGAACTGCAATACGATCCCAAAGTTTTAACAAATATCGAAGTTACTCCAGGAACATTTTTTGATAACCCTGTCGTCCTTTCTAAAAATATCGATCCCGTAAAAGGTCTTATTTCTTATATGATTGCGATCCAACCGATCAACGGGACCCCGAAAAAAGGGGCAGGAACCGTCGCGACGATAACTTTCCAAGCACAAGGAAATCCGGGACAAACGTCAGAAATAAAATTCAGAGAAAAAACGGCGGTGTCAGCATTTACAGACACCGGAGCCGCGATACCCTCTTCTGTTCTAAAAACGGACAAAGGGACAATAATTCAATTTACTTTTCCAGAAGAAGTTGTTAACACACCGATCCCGACCCAGCCCCCGACCCAAGTTCAACAGTAGAAATAATTAGATTTCTTTTGCGGCCCAGTTTCCGTCTTTGTGAGAAACAAATATTGATATAACTTCGACTCCATTTTCTAAAACCACTTCAAGATTTTTAATTCTTTCTTTTGTCTTTAACAAATGCTTTTTATGAGTTTTATAATCGACCGGATTTCCTGCGCATTCATCGTGTCCTGCGATAATAATATTTCTCGATCCGTGTCCATTTACCGAAATTTCGATTTTAATTTTTGTCGAGTCAAACAAGTTCTGGTCAATCGTTTCTGATCCGAGTTTTCCGTCGATTCCCGCCTCGGTAATTGCATCGACATAATCTACTTGAAATTTTTCTTTTACAAAATCTGAAACGGCTTTTTGTGTCCTTCCATCCATACATTCTAAAGCTGTCGCGAATTTTCCGTGCTGTGTTGACATAATTCTCTCCAAAAAAAGTGGGTCGTGATAGAATCGAACTATCCACCTCTTCTTTATCAGAGAAGCGTTCTACCGATGAACTAACGACCCTGTTTTAGATATCTTGAAGTTAGATCTCTTGATATCCTTGATTTAGAACATTTGAGTACTTGAATTTTTGATCAAAAATTCTAGAATTCAAAGAATCAAGATCAAAAATATCCTACTTCTCACCTCAAAATATCTATCTCCGTTATTCAATTAGCTCCCAAACTTCTTTTGGGACCGAATTTTTTGTTAATTCTCCTTTTGGCTCCCAAACCAAGCAATTTAATAAAATTTCCTGAATAAAACGGAGCTTCTTAAGCTCTTCCAGTAATTTTACAGCACGCTTGGGGTTTTCTGCAACAAATTTATAATACAGCGCGACTAATTGATTTAAACGATTTGAGATCGCTTGATATGTTGCGATAATTTTCCCCTGACGCGATCGTCTTTTGTAAGTTTTAAATTTTTTAAGGTTCTGCCATTCCCCGGCCCTGATTTCAATATCTAAATCTAATTCTTTTTCGCTGAATCCAGCGTATTCTTCGTCTGCCCTTTTTTCTCTCTTTTCGTATTCCATTATTGATTTTTTGCTTTGCTTACAGATCTGCTGAAAATTTCTCCTCCGCCAGCAGTAAATAGTCCTAACGCTAATATCCCACCTTGTCCAAAAATAGCACCCGCTGCAATTTCTAAAAAACCAACGTTTCTAACAATTTTTCATGCTCTTTCGAGTGTTCCTTGTTTTTCTCTTTCCACAATTTTGAATTCTGAATTCTAGATTCTAAATTATTATGAGGTACGGGCCGGATTTGAACCGGCGAATACCTGTTGTGTCCTAGAAGTATGTAGCTTTTTGGAGGCATGGGGGGGAATTGCACCCCCGTATGGCTGTTCTGCAGACAGCTGTGTTAGCTACTTCACCACCATGCCAAAAAGCTTACAACTTCGGGATCTCTTCGAGTCTGAAGACTCTCAGAGTCTGAACGACCCGCACATCTAAGCCAAATTTTACCAAATTTGGCGAGATTGTGCTGGGACAGACAGGCGTGTTAAACCGCTTCACCACCGCACCAAACTGAAACAAGTATACCAGAATCAGCCTCGTTTGAAAAGAAATTTTTATAATAAACAAGAGTTCAATGACAAACTTCGAGGAAAATTATTTTTCTCTTTTAGGTGAATCAATGCCCAAAACTTTCGCAAGAGCAATTGCCTCTGGCAATGGGAAAGACCATCCACACCTTTCCCAATATTCTACTGTTTGACGTGATCTATGTAATGCTTTTCCGAGCTGACCTATTGTTATACCTTTTTCTTCCCTAGCTTTCTCAAGCTTCTCGCCATTCACAATTACATACTCTTTATGTACGAGACTTCTTCGTTTAATTTTTATTTCTGAAAATAAAGGCATTCCTCTAACTCTTTCCTGAATTGCATCCAAATCTAAATCGAAGGTCTCTTCTCCTTCTAAAGATTCCGGTATTAACCCTGTTCCTTGCAAAACATCTGCTATCTGAAACAAAATTTCTGCCCCTTTTTTATAATTTGCTTTTTTAGGTTCTTTGTTTCTTTCTGCAATTTCACCTAGACGCAACGATAGTTCTTTTAAGTTCGCTGACATAGCCCTGATTATATCAAAAAACCACAAAAAAATCCCCTTCGATTTCACTCAGGGGATCTATTTGAGCCATACGGCATCTTCGAGTCATAAGGCATCTTCGACCTGATAAACAAAAAGTGGTAGAAACTTGTCCAGTTTGACAACTGAACGAAATAGAAATTCGTCCGATTTGAAATCGGACCAAGTGTCTATTAATCACTTGGGTGTACTTTTCGAAAACAAATTAACAAATTTACAGTTGACAAATTAACTCAAGGGTCAATTTGTTACTTTGTTAAGTGTTAATTGTTATCTTTCCGTACCTTCTCTCTTTCAAGTCCTTCCGAAGCTCCGAATGGAGCAAAGGAGGATTTTTAGAAAGGAGGTGATCCATCCCCAGCTTCGGCTAGGGATACCTTGTTACGACTTAAGCCTTATCATCGATCTCTATCTCTCCCGACAAATGCCGGGGTTCGATGGCTACCGACTTTACTGCCTTGACGGGCGGTGTGTACAAGACCCGAGAACGTATTCACCGCAGCATGCTGATCTGCGATTACTACCAATTCCAACTTCATGCAGTCGGGTTTCAGACTGCAATCTGAACTGAGGCGAAATTTCAGAGATTAGCTTACCGTTACCGGCTAGCAACTCGCTGTTTTTCGTCATTGTAGTGTGTGTGTAGCCCAAGGCATAAGGGCCGTGCTGACTTGACGTCTTCCTCTCCTTCCTTCCTGCAAATGCAGGACCGTCTCCAATGATTATTTAACATTGGACGAGGGTTGCGCTCGTTTCCCCACTTAAGGGAACACCTCACGGCACGAGCTGACGACAGCCATGCAACACCTGTGTAACCATCCTTGCGGATTTCTTCCAGTTTCTTGGAAAATAAACGGCTACATGTCAAGCCTTGGTGAGGTTCTTCGTTTCGTCTCGAATTGAACCACACGCTCCACTGGTTGTGCGGGTCCCCGTCAATTCCTTTGAGTTTTAGTCTTGCGACCGTACTCCCCAGGCGGTCCGCTTAACGCGTTAGCTTACACCCCCTCGCCTAAGGCGAGAGAGCTAGCGGACATCGTTTACGGCTAGGACTACACAGGTATCTAATCTGTTTCGCTCCCCTAGCTTTCGTGCCTCAACGTCAGGAAGAACCCAGGTGCCTGCCTTCGCCTTTGGTGTTCCAGTTAATATCAACGCATTTCACTGCTACACTAACTGTTCCAGCACCCCTGTCAATCCTCAAGTCTGATAGTATCCTTGCCTCTCCCGCGGTTAAGCCGCGGACTTTAAGCAAAGACTCACCAAACCGCCTACTCACACTTTACTCCCAATT
>JAMDAA010000036.1 GCA_023484045.1 Patescibacteria group bacterium | reverse complement strand
GATTAAGACATCGAGAGTGGCGTTATTCGGATGCAGTGTTCCGTTTTCCAGAGTCCAATTACTTCCCCCTGTTCCTCCTGGGCAGGCCGCAGTTCCCGTAACTATTCCGCCGGTTGTGGTTACACACACAGCTGATCCGTAGGTTTGGCCTTGGGTTGATCCGACATAAAACGCTTTTCCTGTTCCTGCCGCTACATTCCCAGTTACAGTTAAATCTCCTGCATTACCAAGAGTTAATTTTGTTGCTCCGGAAGCTGAGGCTGTTAAGATATCATTTGCTGTTGCTCCTCTCTGATCAAATATCGCCAAAGCCCTACCTCCAATATTTCCTCCTGATACATGGAGAAGAGAGAGGGGAGATCCAGTCCCAACACCGATACTGTTTAAACTTGCATCCGCAAAGAGCAAATTAGAATCAACTTGTCCTCTAACGTAAAAATCAATATTATTTTTATTGTCGTTGACAACAGTATCATAGCCGTTGAACCTTAAAAAGGTTATAATGCTTCCATTATCCATGACTTCAAAGTTTAAAGAACCTCTTTCCGATCCAGCAGTCGAAGAACCAACCTGTCCATTTATGCGGGCATAGTCTGTTTGGGTAGGAGTAGAATTAATAGAGGTGAATCTAACATATCCGATTGTATCCCAGTTCGAGAGAACAGCATTATTTTTTGTCCTTTTAATATATAAATTTGCGTCACTTGCAGATCCGTTATATGTCCCTTCAATCATTAAATTGGGCTTGTATTGTCCACTGTCTGATATATGAAGATTACTTCTTGGGCTTGTTGTCCCGATACCAACATTTCCCGCTTGATTAAATATTACATTCCCAGTCGTCGTCGAATCTCCGAGCGTTAATGTTTGTCTCGCTGTTGTGGCTAGTATTCCTGTTGATGTTAGGTAAACTCCTCCTGCAGTTCCCGCCGATATGGAAGCTGTCGGAGTATTACTCCCGTTAACTCCGGTGAATGCAAATTTTGCAAAATTAGCGCCACTCGTTGCAGTTCCACCGATTAAGACATCGAGAGTAGTATTGACAGGATAGAGAGTACCGTTTGCAAGAGTCCAGTAATCTGTAGTACTACCCCCGGTACACGCTCCTGTTCCCGTTACAATTCCTCCTGTTGTTGTGACACAGACAGCAGAGGCATAAGTCTGGCTCGTGGAACCGCTAATGGAGTATGTTTTACCCGTTGCGATTGATACATTACCGGAGAGTGTTAAATCCCCACCATTGTTAAGAGTCATCTTTGTCGCTCCGGAAGCTGAGGCGGAGAGTATGTCGTTACTCGACGCACCTGTCTGGTCAAAAATCGCAACCGATCTTCCTCCCGTGTTTCCTCCGGAAATATGAAGAGGAGAAAAAGGAGTCGTTGTCCCGATACCCATATTACCCGTTACGTACAATCCGGCAAAGGTTGGCGTAGCGGCTGTTGAAATTCCCTGAATTGTATCTAGTTTATTTGAACCATTAATCGTAAGATTTGTCGAGTTATACGGAAACGTTAATAAAGTAAGATATTCCGAATTGTTTGTCCATTGAGAAATATTGGCTGATGCAAAATGGGAAACCGTTAATCCCGATACCGCTAATGTAACCGAACCGGATGTCCCGCCCCCCGTTAATCCCGATCCGGCAACAACTGCTGTTATCGTTCCTGATCCTCCGCCTGTACCGCAAGCCCAAGTACTACCGTCCCAAACTAAAACCTGACTAGTAGTGCATGTTGTTTTTAACGACAATCCCGAATTATTGACTAAACCGCCTGTTGAAGAAAGTTGAATTGCGCTACCGGCAACTTTATTAGAAGATGTAATTTGCGCAAGTTTGGAATCACTGATCGACGCCGAAGAAGATATGTCTATATCAACTATTGTCCCGTCAACTATCTTGGCGCTCGTTACGGAATTATCACTCGGAGTAAAAGTTAAACCAGAAACAAATTTTGCAGATGTAATCGCTCCGTCGGCGATTTTTCCTGTAGTTACAGCGTTCGCAGCTAATTTTTCCGTTGTCACCGCTCCGTCCACGAGATCTGATGAATTAATAATAAGTCCAGGAATCGATCCTCCGACTCCCCAAACAGTTAAATCTCCTTCTCCGCTTCCGGGTTTTTTACCGTCAACAAGTTCTGAATTTAAATTTACTACCACTTTCTGATCGGGAATCTTTAGATAAGAACTGTCTGGAAGCATTAGCTGTTTTTCGACCACAATCTCTCCATTAGAATTTATCTTTAAAATATCATTTACGTTTTTTATCTTTTGCTCTGCCGTAATCTCATCATACGTATTTTTATTAACTACTTTAACAACTTCCAACGACACCGCGCTTACAGGCCTAAGCATTACTCCCAATACTTGTCCTGTAATCTCATTCCCTTGTGAGGTTTGAGCTCCTAAAACTTGACCTCTATCTATTGAATTTACATAACTAATCAAATTTTCGGGCTTCCTATACCCAAACCATTTTGCCGTTTGCAAAGGGAAGAGCAAAAATAAAATCGTGATAATCGCGACTAAAAAAATGAAAATGGTGATTGGCAATAACGTGCTTAAAAGAAATGCTTTTCTAAAATTCCACAAATGGATTATCTTTTCGGTGTTGTCTTGGACTAACGCACCGATTATCTTTTGTCTTGTCTGAAATCTTGATTCTTTTTTCTTGTTTTCCGGAAGTGAAACTAATGGTTTAAGAATTTCATCCTCGATTTCCTTTTTACGGAGAAAATAGTCAGAATTAAGAAATTTATCCAGGGCTTCCCTATCATAAACCCTCTCTTTATTTTTATTCCTTTTTGCCTTTAAAATTCCTTTTGTATCAAGTCTTCTTAAGGTAGTTTCGGAAATTCCGAGTCTTTTGGATGCTTCCGAAATCGGCAAGCTTTGTGAAAATTTAATTTCTTCTAGTTCCTCTACGGAAAAATAACGGTTTTTTCCGTTTGGCCGGGTTGAATGCAAAATCCCAGTCTTATCCCATCGTCTTATGGTATCGATCGACACTCCTAGAATTTTTGCTGCTTCGCTAATAACTACTAATTTTCTATTTTCGTTTATGGGCAGACTTTTAGACATATATTACCTATGCATAGATTAATCTATGCATAGGTATAGTTTGAGGTTTATACTATAAAAGAGTCAAATCTTGACAAAGTTTATATAATATTGTATATTATTACATATAATTGCATAGTCTTTTATGGATGAGTATTACAGTGTTTCTCAAGTTGCATTAATACTAAAAGTACACCCCTTAACGATTAGAAGATATATTAGGGAAGAAAAATTAAACGCCTTTAGGGCTGGTGGGAATATAAGAATATCCGCCAGTGATTTAAGAAGTTTTATCGAAGGTTTTACTCCAAATGTCCAGAAAAACCCAGGCTTAAAAACAAAAAAGAAAAAGCCGTTTTCGCTCTCCGATCCGTTTTTTAGACTAAGGGCAAGAGGATTAAGTATGAATAAATCATAAAATTATGTCTATTCAGTCAAGTAAAATTTTTATCGATTCTACGGTTTTATATTCTTTTATCGACAGGGCCGATCCTAATCATCAAAAAACAATAAGGGCTTTTGATACTTTGGGAAGATTAGAATATCAGGTTTCTACGAGCTCTCATAATATAACAGAGGCCTATTATACACTTGCCCGCGAAGCAAGTAATTCTTTAGCTCTAGAATTTTTAGACATAATTCTTATTTCAGAAATAGAAATCATATTCCCTCAAAAGACAGATTTCGTCTCGGCATTAAGAATTTTAAAAGCGAATAAGGAAAAAGATATTAATTTTAGAGAAGCATTAAATGTAGTTCTAATGAAAAAAAGAGATATTTATCAAATTTTAACTTTTAATTACTGGCATCAATTATTCGGTATACAAGCAAGTAATTTAATAAGATAAATACAAAAAGACTCTATTGGTATTTAGAACAAATGTTGTTCATAAAGACGAAAAAAGACAGAGAACACTTTACCTTGCGAGGTTGACAAAATATTTTGAACGGGTATGCCAATGGCAACCTTTTTAGAAAAATCCGCCACAGCCGATAAATAAACAGGCCTTATTCTCCATCGCCTGTTTTCCCAGAATAGAAGATTGATCTATTGTTTGCGGAGGATCGGCCTGACAAATCAATGTTTTAGGATTAATGTCTGCTGAGATTGTCGATTGGGCTGCGGATGGAAAAATAATTTTTGCATTAGCGAGTTTTTCCAGACAAAATACCAACCCAAAGCCAAGCATGGTACAAAGAAAAAGCTTGGAAGAAGTTTTAAGTGTTTTAATTTTCATTTCCCCCTAAGCCCAGTTTGTATTAAAATGCTTTAATTTGCAAGTATTAAATTGTGAATAAGTTGGGATATAATAGATTCTCTGTGAAGAAATTTTATCTTGTTTTCTTTTTGCTAGGGACAATACTTGCCATTATTTTACCTGTAGTTTTTCGTAATTTAAACCTGTTTGATAATTCCAGATCAATCAATGATATCACTATTGAAAAATTAAGATCTGGGAATAGAGACTACAGCTTTAAAAAGGGTACGATTACCGCTTGGGATAACCGACCAATCAACTACAATCAGAAGCAACAAGTAAAACAGCTTGTCTATTTTTATTTATTAACTAAGGAAGATCCCCTCTTTATCAGTCCCGACTTGGATATTTCCGGATTAAAAAATGCAGTCAATGGCTTAAGAACAGTTGAAGATACTTTTACTACTAATCATTCCAAATATCCCCATCTCTTCCCTACTTCTTTTCTATCTTCTTTAGATACTGTTAAGCAGGCAGAGGGACAATTTTTGGCAAAACCCGGTGATATATCAGCCGAAAATCTTCTAATTACCTACAAACAAGCCGCGCAAAAATATCAAAAAGATAGTAGTGATTTTATTAAAACCATCAAAAACCACCAGAATGAGATTCCGCAAGGTAATCTGGTTTTTCTCAAATCCGTTAGCTCCAAAAAAATTATTTTATCCGATCTTAATCTTTTAGAAAAAAACGCATCTGCCTTAAAAGCCGAGGTGGATAAAAGAGCCGGCTGTCTCTCGTCCGGAGCCGGCTGTTATCGGCCAGCCGCCGCCTTTATTAAACCCGCAAACTCCCCCATTATTCAATCGCCCCCTAAAATATTAAGCTCGAGCTTGCTTTTTGTTGGAACCGACAATGAAGAAAAAAAAACTATCAACGGCCCCTATCTTGCAACTGGCGCTTGTTTTGGCTCCGCCGAAGAGTTTCCTTATTATGTGTTTAAAAAACGGGATTTTCGGCTTGAAGCCGAGGAAAATACATTTTTAGGCCTCAAACTTGCTTCAAATAATTATTTTCGCCACGTTGCTAGGAATGGGTGGGAGAATGACTTCCCTAAGGGATACGAATGGTTCTGGCAGAGAGAAACGATGAACTATCTATGTCCCGACTTGAGTTTTGAGCCAAGACTTGCAACATTAGATTATTTTATCCAAACATACCGGCAAAAACCGCTTTTAAATGGAGTCGGCCCAGCCGGAAGTTTGGAAAAAAGTTTTTTTAGTTCTTCCATGCCTTCATATCAGCAGGCTTCATATCTTTCAACCTATTACGCTTTTTTTTATAATAACGTCTCAGATCAAGACAGTAAAGAGAAATTATTACAAAGGTACCTTATTATAAATCGCCAATTAAGTAACTTTCCAATGGTTATCAAAAAAATTATTTACGAATGGAACTGGCTATTTGCGGCAAACAGGAAAAGCCAAATAATCAACGAGAGTAATCTCCTTTCTAGTTTTTATCTACCCCGCAGCGCCTGGAGCCTAACATACCTTACTTTTTCACCCTCTGTTTGGAGACTATCTGAAAAGCCAAAATTTATCGACCACAGGCAGGTAACTTCAAATAATCCCGATGATTTACCTTATTGGGATCAAGAACAGATAAAGTCTTATTACGGCAAACAAGATATTAAAACACTACAAGAGCTGTCGGTCGAGTATAATAACAATATCCGGTAATTTGTAGTTAATTAATATTTTTTTTGTTACAATACCCGCATGGAGTACCCTCAAGCTCCCTTCAGAAAAATTAAAAAAGTCCTTCAATTCGTTTGGGATAGTCCTTATTCTTCGTTTTATCGTTTGAAATACCAAAAACACGGAGTAAAAAGCTGGCAAGAAATAAAAACTTTAGCTGATTTTAAAAAACTGCCCTTTTTAACAAGAAAAGAGTTACTTAATACTGATCCCGAAAAAAGGATTTATTTTCCTGTCAAAAATATTAAAAACATCGCTGTCTCAAGCGGGACAACAGATTCTAAAACGCCTCTTATCTTATTCTCGAAAAATTATACAATTCCTAAGTCAACTTTAAAATTTTTTGACGGGTTAAGAGTTAAGAGATGCTTATTGTTATTTCCGATTCTACAAGCAAATTTTAGGATGATGTGGCTTTTAGCAAATACAAAAGGAGTTATGGTTATTCCCGGCGATATCAACAATTTACCTCTGACTGCCAAAATTGCTAAAAATGTCAAGATTGACTCTGTTTTCACATCAGCCACAACGTTATATTATTTTGCCCCTTTTCTAAAAAAAGAATATTCTTTAAGCCGCATAAATCATATATCCTTAAGGGGTGAATATTGTTCCGAACAAAAATTCGCATTTCTTAAGCGAGAATTTCCTAATGCTTATTTTGATTTCACTTATGCAAGCTCCGAAGCTTCCAAACTCGGGGACCGTTGCGGCTTTTTAGCAAAAGAGATGCCGCGCTTTTTTCATCCGCTTTCAGATACTTTTTATGAACTATTAAATCCGGAGGCAGAAAGTGAACTCGCGATCACCCGGATGTCTACAAAAGCAAATTTTCCCCTGATTAGATATAAAACAGGTGATAGCGTATCTTTTCAACAAAAAATATGTCTCTGTGGGGAAAAAATTATTATGGAAGTCAAGGGCAAACTAGGACTCGATATGATCAAAATTGCCGGAGCTTTTATTTACACTGGATTAATCGAGCAAGTCCTACTACCCTTTACTGACTATTTAGCAGATGATTGGAAACTGCATGTTTTTGAAGAAATTCACGAAGGCAAATTTATTACCCGGCTGAAATTGCAATTAATAGCAAAAAACGACCGCAAGAATAATCAACAGCTACAAGTTAGAATAACTGAATATGTCAGCAATAATTTATATATTTCAAGCAGGTCTAGGTTGATAGACTTAGTTCAAAAAGGAGCTTTTTTGCCGCTTGAGATTGAATTCGTAAATGCTTTCCTCCCCGAGGTAAAAAGAAAGCGTATTATTTCCCACTTGAAGTAAACGAAAATTTAGATAAAAACCCGCTCTTTTCTAAAGACTTAATAACAGATAAATTAATATAATGGTCTAAATCATACTTTTTATAATTAGCGACATCAGATTCTATAAATTTAAGACTTTTGCCGGCAGTGGTTGTATTGGGCACAAGTTGTAAATTGTTGCTTGATTCAATATAACTATTTACATAAATTTGCGCTTCCTCGTCAGACATTCCCATTGAGCTCTTTTTAAAAAGACCAACAGCTTCCTTTCTGTGTTCCCTTATCCAGCTGATTGATTCAATCATGCTCTTATAAAAGCTTTCAACAGCCGGCTGGTTAGTTTTAAGATAATCAACCCTAACACCTATAACTACCGGATCAAAAAGATCAGAATAATCCGAAGTGTTGAATATTACTTTATAAGAACCGGTGAGATTATTCTTTTTTTGAAAAGCCACCCAAAGCGTTTCTTCAACTAAAGCAGCGTCGACTTTTCCTGCCGCTAAAGACTCTAGTCTCGTGGGTTGTGATTTAATATTTAATATTTCCACATTCTCGAGGTTTTTATTTATTTTCATTACTTCTTTATTAAGATGATCATAATAAGAATTTTGAGTAGTAGCGAGAGTTTTAATCCGATTAATAGGCTTATCGGAAACAACCACGACATTTCTGTTGTTTAATATCGACCCTATCCAAACTAAATTCCCTCCCTGAACGGCTGATATTAATAAACCGTAATTTTGGGTAATACCAATATCATCAAGATTACTATTAAGCTGCACGGGGACCCTTTCGCTTAATGGATCAAGTTTTACTTCTATTCCATTCTCGTTAAAGTAACCTTTTTCCTCAGCTACTATTAGTGGAAGTTGGAATAAATTACTGCTAATATAGGCCAGCCTGACTTTTGTCAAAGGAGTTTTGGTAATAGTTGATTTACTAGCAGGTTTATTATTTAATAATAACCAATAAATAAGAGCACCGATAACAACAAAAATTAAAAGTAGACTAATATTTCTGTTTTTCATAATAGTTTACATTATATAGTTGTAGCATAATATGTCAAGTAAAAATAAAAGTAAAAAGTCAATTAAAATTAAAGTTAGCGATTTAAGTGTTAGTTATTCAAACGATAAAAAAAATCTTCTAGCAATTAACGACATTAGCTTTGACGTTCTAAAAGGCGAATTTCTTGCGATCATTGGTCCTTCTGGTTGTGGCAAAACAACAATATTAAATTGCTTGGCTGGTTTAATTAGGCCAACAAGTGGAACAATCTTTATAAAAAACAGCCATAATACTTTAAAAAAACAAATAACTATGGTTTTTCAGGATGCACTTTTGCTGCCATGGAGAACAGTTCATAGTAATATCACCCTTGGGCTTGAGATATCCGGCATCAGCCCGAAAAATAAACAAAATGATATCGACAAAACTCTAAACCTTTTTGGCCTTGGTAATTTTAAGAATTTTTATCCTCACGAGCTTTCAGGCGGATTAAAACAACGGGTTAATTTGGCAAGGGCCTATGTTTGTAACCCAGAGGTGCTACTTTTGGATGAACCTTTTTCCCATCTTGATTTAATTACCAAAGAGAAACTACAGCTAGAATTACGGCGGATTTTTCTCATTAGTAAAAAAACTTTTATTTTTGTGACGCATGATATTGACGAGGCTGTATTTTTAGCCGACCGGATTCTGTTATTGAGCCCCGGGCCTGGAGAAATAAAGACAATTGTTAATACCAATTTAGGAAAAGACCGTAAGGTAAGTTTTAAAAAAAACCGGTCGTTTTTGTCGGTTAAAAACAGAGTAAGACTTCTGCTTGCTCAAGAAGGGACCAAATAGATGAGAAAAAAAGAATTATTCGGATTAAACATCAAGCTTGGCATCCTGGGCTTAATTGCTTTTATTATCCTCTGGGAAGTTATAGCCTTATTCGTAGTAAATAATCCCTTATTTCTAACTCCTCCTCATCAAGTTGTTATCTCATTACACCAATTATTTGCCCAAGGATTAATCTACGAGCATTTACTGGCAAGCCTAGAAGAATTTTTCCTGGGAATAGGCTTGGCAGTTATCTTTGGGGTAATCCTTGGCATTTTCTTCGGCTGGTACAAAAAGATTCATTGGTTTTTTAGTCCCCTCCTAACTTCCTTTTATGCCATGCCCACTATTGCCATCTTCCCGCTAATTCTGATTTGGATCGGTTTGGGTTTCTGGCCAAAGGTAACTATAGTATTTCTGGCTGCTTTTTTCCCGATTCTAATCAACACGATCGCCGGAGTCAGAAATATTGACCATGATTTTATCCGGCTTGGCAAGTCTTTTGGGGGTAGCGACTTAAAGATTATTACTAATATTATTTTCCCCGCGACATTGCCTTTTATTGCCAGCGGGCTACGAATGGCAGTTATTAGAGGGCTATCCGGGATGCTGGTAGCGGAATTTTATGTCTCCAATAAAGGCATAGGCTATCTAATCACTTATTTTGGCAACACCTTTCAAACGGATAAACTTTTTGCAATGGTAATTATTATTATCTTTTTGGGACTAGCTTTAACACTATTGGTTAATTTTTTAGAAAAAAGGCTTCAAGCCTGGAAGCCGGAAAAAAATTAATTATTATATGATATATTAAAAATATTCATGAAAAAAATACTGTCTCTATTTCTCCCTCTTGTACTATTTTTAATATTAGCCATTCCTGCTCAAGCCTTAGAGTATCCTAAAAATGATTTCTCTATTTCTGAAGTGCCAATCTTTACTTTCTTCTCCCCGAATGGTAAACCACCTCGAGTTAAAATCATCAGGGAGAAAAATAACGAAGAAGTAGAGTCAGAAATTTACAAGACCGGCTCCGAGGTTTTTCGGATTAGTTTAAAAGACAAAACAGTCGTAACGGGTAAATACAGGTTGGAACTGTTAAATCCCGACGTTTATGCGAGTGATGCCGATTCTTCTTTCGAATTTAACTGGGGCAATGGTCTGCCGGGATCAACCTTTCCTAAACCCTCTGCGGGTTCTTTTCTAGCCTTATACTTCAAAGAGCAACCAGATCAAAAGGGTAAACAAATTATCAAAACTAATACCACATCTGTCCATTTTAGAGAGGCTGATGGCACTATCCGAGGTGTTTTTACTCCAAACCCAATTTTTTATAAGGAAGGTGACGAATGGGAACCAATTGATAACACATTAAAAGATGGGGAAGACGAAATAACAGCTTCCGGCATCCCCATTGTTATTAATAAAGACGGTGTCGTTATTTTCAAAAACACACCTTTTGAGGAAGAAACTATCTCTTTTGGCTTGTATAACCCTAATACTAAAATATATAAAAAAATAGCCGATCTTCCTCAAGGCCAAATTAAGGGTAACCAGTACATTATGAAAACTTCTGATTTTTCCCACGTTTATACCTTAGGCAATCCAGATGGATTAGTTGAAGAGCTAACCTTTTATCAAAAACCCGACTTAGGACAAATTATTGGAAAGGACTCTGATGATTGGCTGGTCATGGAAACAGAAGTCAAAGGGCTTGATTTACCTGATGGCTGGGTAACAGAACCTATTACTCTTGGCAGCCAAACATTTCCCCTGCCGCAAACAAAACAAGCAACAGGACAAAATGTCTTTACTAAATGGTTTGCGCAAAAAGTCAACAATACTCAATACCTCTACACTGGTATTGCTGCCGGCATGCTTAATAAACTAATTTACCCTATTACCATCGACCCAGACATAACTAGCTATGCTGAATCCACTCAAGGATACATTGAGGGCCAATCAACTAACTATAATACAGCACATACTACTGCGTATAATTTTGCTAATGCAAATGGTCACCACATGTGGTTAGGACGCGCTTATCTTGATGCAAAAGGTGGCCCACAATATACCATATATAGAAACTTTTATTCTTTTGATACCAGTTCTATCGGCAGTTCCGGCATTGTTAATAACGCTACTTTAACAACTGACTGCACTGGTACTGGTGAATGCTCGTCTGCTATTAGTTTTAATGTGCAGATACTAAAATACAATTGGACGTCGCCGCTTAACTCTGGAAATATGCAGGGTAATTATACCGGCTGTTATAACAGTTATAGCGACAGTAATAATAATTCAAACCCTGTTATCTGGTTTACTACTGGAGCAACCGGCAGTCCAACTAGCCCGAATTTGGACACAGCCTGGATTAATAAAACCGGCTCTACTTTTTATTGTTTTAAAAGTTCCCGGGATAATGGAGTCGCAAACACCGCCAACGAGTGGATTTGGATACAGCCCGGCACAAATGTTGATTTTCCCACGCGAAGAACGTATTTAACAGTCAATTACTCAACGCCTACTCCAACACCAACACCCACTCTTGTTCCTGCTATAAAATTTAACGGAGTAAAGATGAATGGAGTAAAAGTAAATTAGTCTAAACAGTTAGCTAATTTTAGACGTGTCTGAAATATTCTGCTTGATGCTGCAGTTTTATTTTCTCGATATCGGGTTTTTCGAAATGCTCTTTTATAAAGCTTAAAGTTTCTTTGGGATTTTGCGTGTTGACAAAAATTCCGGTTACCAACTCAAATCCTCCGATTGTTTTTTGTCGCGGAATAAGCCTTAAATACCAATCCCCGCCCGGATAAATATAAAAATTAAAGGGAAATTCGTTACCGTGCCGATGATCAAAAATTTGAATAAGCCTTTGAAGGGTATAGGCAAAATCTGTAATCTCTTCGTCTGTTATTTCTCCAAACAATCTACCGCGACTTTTCGGTGCGATCCAGACTTCATCCGGCCATTGACTCGTTTTAGGACAAAAAAGGTAAAAACATGGAGTTTCCAGCATCTCACTTTCGACTATCTGGTTCTCTGAGGTATTTGAATAAATTCCCAAAGCTTTCGGGGCTTGGCCTACAGAAGCTTGCGGATCAAGCCTAGAAAGCTCCATTTTAACCTCAAAAGGAACAACTGCAAGCTGCGTATGAGGATGCGGCAAGCTTTCCCCACCCCGTTCTCCCCGATTATGGAAAATGCAAACCTGTCCTTTTTTTTGATGCTCGTTAAAACGTTGTCTATACGTTTTAATAATAAGTTCTATATGAGGAAGCGGAAGCTCGTCAAAATTTTTGCGATGATCGGGAGAATGGACTATAACTTCGTGTATCGGCGCAAAAGGGAATTTATTCGGAATTACTCGAACCAACCAATTAGCATCACCCTCTTTGCCTCCCCCGCCTGCAACGCTTGCGCTAGCATTGCGGGCAGGGATTCTGTAAACTTCTTTTTCGTCTTTTTCCCGTCCGACACAGAAAGGACACGGCGGCTCAGAACCTTTAGCGATATCCGGTCTTTTGGCCCTTCGGGGTGCAGATATAACCCATTTTTTTGTAATCGGATTCTGAAGAAATTCAAATTCTGCCATAAAATAAATTAAAAATCAAAAAGCAAAAATCAAATCCTAGTTTAAAGCTTAAAGATTTCTTTTACCTTTCATCGTTAATATACTTGTTCCTATAATTCTTGAAATCTCATCCACTTCTTTTAGAAAAATATCTATTTCTTCTTTTTCCTTGGGGAATAATTCTTTTAACATAAAAAGCCAATATTTTGCTTCATTTGCGGATTTTAGAGCTATTTGAAAGTAATTTAGAAATTCTCTTTTAGAAGAAGATGATTTTGCTTCTACAATATTTGCCCCGATTGAGGTAACACATCGAATCAACTGATCGGATATTATTTTGACTGATTGTTTATATTCTAATTTATCAAGAAACTTAATGATATCAATCGACAAATAAAATGCTCGATACCGAACTTCTGGCTTTGATTTTTTATCTAGACTTTGATTTTTGAAATTTGAATTTTGATTTGACATCTAATCCTATTAAACGATAGAAACCCAATAAATGCAATAAGAGAATTCAATCAAATCGATTCTTCCTTAAGGATCTCAAAATACAATTTTTTATATTTTTTGGCACTTTTCCTCCAGGAAAAATCAGTTTTCATCGCTCTTTCAGTCATTTTTTGATATTTTTCGTTCCATTTATAGACTCTTAATGCTTTCCTAATCGTTTTAACTAATGATCGGGTTGAATTTTTTTCAAAAAGAAAACCAGTGCTGTTATTTTTAATCGAATCTTTAAGTCCTCCGGTTTTGGACGCGACCGGCAAAGTGCCGTAGCGCATCGCGATCATTTGGATAAGACCGCAAGGTTCAAAATGAGAAGGAATCAAAATAAAATCGGAACTCGCATAAAGTTTATGGGCAAGTTCCTCGCTGTAAAAAAATTCTGTCCTAATATTATCTTTGTATTTTTCCTGCGCTTTAAACAGACTTTTTTTAATATTTGAATCGCCGTCGCCGAGAAAAATAAGATTAACATCAAGATTTACAATCCTGTTTATCGCTCTTACTAATAGATCTATTCCTTTTTGTTTTGCCATCCGGCCGATAAAACAAAAAGTCGGCCTGTCTTTAAGATTGAGGCTTTTTAGAAGATCCTCTTTATTGATTTTCTTACCGAGCTGCCAATCAGATATATCATATCTATGATAAATCAATCCGTCATTTTTAGAATCCCAAATATTATAATCAATTCCGTTAAGAATTCCCGATAGAAAATTGCTTTTACCCTTTTCTCTTTCCCTTCTTCGCATATAACTGTAAATTTGCCCATGACAATTACTATTGTTAATGATTTCTTTTGCGTAATTTGGAGAGACAGTCGAAACTCGCGTTGCGTCCATAATCCCTTCTCCTAATATGTTTATTTCCGTAACCGGGGTTCCTTTTTTAAACTCAACCACATCTTTATCTTTAATATGTAATAGGTCTAAAACCTTAATCGACCCGCGGCCCTGATATTCAAAATTGTGAATCGTAAGAAGCGTTGGAATCGGAGTATTAATTTGTTTTTGCAGAATAAAAGGGATAAGAGACGTATGCCAGTCGTTACAATGGACTATCGCGGGTGTCCATTTTGATTTACTACGAAGCCATAGAATAAAATGGCTGACTGCCAGATCAAAAAATGCGAATTGATCAATTTTTTTGTTACGACCGCGCGTATTAATGTAAGAAAGATTTTTCCTGTTGCTTAAAAAATAAATAATTACATTACTCCCGGGTAGAACGCTTTTATATATTCCTATTTGCTCGTCTTTTTCTCCAAAATGAATTAAAAACTCGCCGATTCTTTCTTCTTTAAGATTAAATACATTAGAAATGAATTTTTCTTTAATCGCCTGGTAATAAGGAATAACAACCCGGCAATCAACATTAAGACCGGAAAGCGCTTTTGGCAAAGAACCGATTACGTCACCCAATCCTCCGTGTTTGTAAAAAGGGTCTGCTTCGTAACCCACCATTAAAACTTTTATCTTTTTATCCATAATTTTTTATGCGATTTGAAATTTTTACTTTTTTCCGAGAACTTTTTTGTAGACTTTTTCGTAATTTTCAACCATTTTTCCGATCGTAAAATTTTCTTCTATGTGACTTCGACACGCCTTTCGATCGATCTCTTTTATTCTTTGAACGGCTTCGATAAGTCCTTCTATCCCCTGTTTTTTAATAATCCATGATCCTTTTCCCGGTCTTTCTTCGTCATCGGGGTCTATAACAAACCCCGTAACACCATCTCGAACAAGCTCAGAAGCACTCCCTCTATTAAATAGTATAGCAGGAGTTCCGCAAGCCATCGCCTCGATAGTCACCATTCCAAAAGGTTCTTCCCACTGAAGCGGAAAAACAAAAGCCAAGGCGTTACCGATATAATCCGATTTGTCTTTCCCCTCGAGAAAACCTACTTCTAAAATATTTTTTCCGTCGACTTGCGGCTTAATTTTTTCATCGTAATAAACTTGAGAAACATTTGCCTTTACAGAACTCGACGCAATTTTTAAAGGAATTCCGAGTTTTTTTGCTACGTCGATTGCAATATGCGTCCCCTTATCTTCAAGAATCCTTCCAAAATGAATCAGATAATTACCGTTTCCCTGCCCGAATTGATATTCATCGATATTAACACCGTGATAAACCGTGTCGACAAAATTTATCGGAAAATTATTTCTTTGACGATTGCTTATCGAGACATAATTATGGTTTGGGAATTTTGTAAAGCGGAGATATTCGATAGTGTCCTGGCTTTTTGGCATCGGGTCGTGAAGCGTATAAACAGTCGGAAATCCTGTTAGTTCATTAAAATAATGCGCGCCGAAATCATGATAAGAATGAATTATATCCAACTTACTATTCTTGGCATCTTGATAGGCTTTGAGTGTTAAAGCGTATTCAAAATCGCGCTTCCTGATTTCTGATGTTGTGTAGAGTTGTTCTTCTTTCGACCGGTTCCGAAAAAGAAAATAAAAGGGGTCTTTAGATAAAAGGCTTTCATCTCCCGCGATCACTTCTGCTTTTGAAGAAACAGTCGGAGCAGTATAAAAATAAACTTCGTGTCCCTTTGAAATTAACCCGTCGACAAGAACCCGACCTAAATTTCCAGGAGCAAAAATTCTACCTGTCGAAAAACGGGGATACATAAAAATCGAGGGAAGAAGAAAACCGATCCTCATAAGATAATTATAAATCTATTGTAGACAAAATACTACGAGTATTTAGGCCGCTTGGGCAGTAATAAGTGGTCCACGACAATTTTCCTCGAGCCATTTTGTTAACTTTCCGTTTCCGATCATTGCTTGAATCTCCCTCATTTGCTCTTCTGATGTTGGCGGAATAACTTCCCACTGATTTATTATATTGTCGAATTCTTGTGTTGATAATCCTCTACTTTCCGCATCTTCTCTTTTTGACTTTGCTTCGCCCAAAGACATTGGAGGCAACACTACCACATCTCCTTCCTTGGGGATATATACGTGCGCATGCATACTTGTACCAAAGCGTGTTTCAGACGTTTCTAAATCTGCTCTATGTAATTTCTTCTCTTTTTTAAGATTATCGTCCAATTCCTGCATCGATAACTTTCCTCCTTCTTCGATCGTTTTAAGACCACCGGCCCAATTGCCGCTATTATGTATTTCACCTCTGCCGCCGGAAAGAAGTTGCCTAACCCCCATCGCTACTGCGGTTGCCTCGATCGTTGATAAAACATATTTTTGAATCATTTTCTGCTGTTCTTTATCGTCTCTTGTTTCTTTAACCGTCTGCCATTGGCGACTAAAACCTTCTTTCGGATTTACTACTAAATGGTAACCATCAAGATGACGATTTTTTATTATTTGGACTGTTAATGTGTCATTTTCCCAGATAATAGGATCTCCGCTATTATTTCCTTCGAGATCGCTTCCCTTTACTCCGTTGCCAAACAACTCCATTTTTTGGGCAAGTACATCCCATTTCGGAAGATATCTTTGACATAATTCCTGTAAGCGCTTCTCCGGATATTGCGGTTCGATCGTATCAATATTGGCTGCTTCCCGATTATTTGTATCGACCGGTTTTCTCCACGAATCAACTTCTCCCGGAACCCGACCGTATACGCTAACAACTTGGCCCTTTTCAAGCCTCGTGTTTGCCCAAAGCTCCCGGGTTACCCCGCTTTCTGCGATTACCTTAGCGACTCCCAATCCTTCTAAATATCTTGACAAAACCTGCTTTGGAGGATCCATGGAATCATGTTGTCCAGAAACCCGAACGTGCAATCCTTCATTTAAAGGAATATTTGGCTTCTTAGGGATAAAAACCTCGAGATTTTGACTTTTATAAAGACTGATCCTGTCTGAAGTTTTTATTTCTGGAGCCGGAGAGATCTCTGCACTGCTATCCAACATAAATCAAACTTATCACACCTTATTGTTTGTCGCAAATTTATTAATGGAAGCGAATTTTTGATATTTATCGATAAATCTTTGAGCGATTGTCTTCCAGTTAAATCTTTCGACTGCGATTCTTCTTGCTTCTTTTGCCATTTTCAGCCTTTTTTCTTCATTCGAAAAAAGATAATTAACTTTATCGGCGATATCATTTGCGTTTCTCGGCCGGATAAATAACCCTGTTTTTCCATCTTTAACAGCTAAAGGAATACCACCTTTTCGGGTAACGACAACCGGCGTTTCACACGCCATCGATTCCAAAATTACAAGTCCCAATGGTTCGTCCCAGACCGATGGCGCGACAAAAACATTCGCACGGCTATAAAATTTAACCAGAAGATTCGTATTACCGCTTAAGTGACCGATAAATCTAACGTTATTAATTTTTTCTTCGGCGACAATTCCCTCGAGCTTTTTCTTTTCCGGACCGTCACCTAAAATAAGAACCTCTCCTTTTATTTTTTTTGCGGCGTATATAAGATATTTTACTCCTTTATAAGGAGTCAGTTTACCGGCAAAAATAGCAACTTTTTTACCTTTTAAGTCATATTTTTCGTCGATATCTTTTGTTTCGACTTTTTTGAACTTATTGACATCGACTCCGCCTGGAATAACTCTGATTTGGTCTTTAAAGCCGTTGCCCAAAACTTTGATCATCCAGTCTCTAGTCCAAAAACTGTTTGGAATAATTCGAACAGCCTTATGCAACGCTTCAGCGGTTAAAAAGGGGTAGCGCTTGTCGTTTTCCAAAGTCGGAAGTTCTGACCCGTGAACAGTAACCATAAAATTTAGTCCGTAAGCGATTTTAACAAACCTCGCGATCCATGTAAGCGGCATTAAATGATGGACATGAATAATATTGGGTTGAAAATCGTTGACTGCTTCGATCGTTTTTTGAAAATAAGCGAGATAGTTTGCAGAAAGCTCTTTTCCTCCGACCTTTGTATAGAGCTTGCAATCCGGCCATTCCGGATGACCGGTAAAAGCAATTTTGACAGGTAGATTAACGTTGTAGATTTTGACGCCAGGAATTTCTCTTTTCTCTGGCACGACCATCGCGACTTTGTATTTTTTAGCGACCTCACGGGCTAGCTCGCGGGCGTATGTTCCCGAGCCCGAACCAAAAACCGGAAAAGTTTGAAGATAAAGAATCTTCAAATTAGCCATATTAGCGGCATTATATCATAACTTACTTTGGAAAACTTAAGATCTTTTCTTTGAGGACAAGGTAGATAAATTCTAAAAGCGCGAGTTGACGTTTTAGTCGCCAGGGCTCATGAACGAGACGATAAAACCATTCGAATCCAATTTTTTGAACCCAAACCGGTGCGCGCGGAACTTCTCCGCTTATATAATCAAACGCCCCTCCGACCCCCATCATAACTTTAACCGGAAGTTTATCTAAATTTTCACTCATCCAAATTTCTTGTTTTGGAAACCCATAAGCGACAAACAAAATGTCTATTTCATGTCCAACCTTAACATTTGGCCATTCTTCTCCGATAAATCCAATCTTCAATCCGGGGTATTTTTTTCGTAAGCACTCGGCAGTACGGTCTGCTACCCCACCCCTACCTCCCATAAGTCCTATCGTTATAGGCTTTTCCGATACTTTTTCACAAACCTTTTTCATAAAATCGACGCCAGTGATTTTTTGTTTAAATCTTTTTCCTAAAATTTTTCCGGCCCAAATTACGCCTATCCCGTCAGGTAAAGCTAATCGTGCGTTATTTAATATTTTCTTGAAGTCTTTATGTCTACTTGCATAGACTAAAATTTCGGGATTTGGGGTCACAATATAGTACTTTTCCGAAGGCTCTTTTAGGCCTTTTATTAAATACTCTAAGATTTCCTCTTTTGAGGCGTTTGTAACCCCTACTCCGAGCAAAAAATTTTTCACCAACATATTTTTAAACTATAAGACTAGATATCAAAAACTTTTAATATGCGTTATTTACTTATTTTGAACATTTTAGTTATACAAAATTAGGCACGGTATCTTTAGTTCATTTGCTTCAGAAATTTTAAGTTTTTTTTGATTTTAATATTTAAACTACTATACAATCGACCATTTGTAATTTTCATATCTTTTTTAACCCCTATTTTTTCATTAAAAATATCTTAATTTATATTATAGGACAATAATAGCTCAAAACGCAAAAATCAATCCTTCGACAAGCTCAGGATTGACACTGAGCAAAGTCGAATGTGTCAAAACGCAAAACTAAAACTTATCAAACTTTGAGATTTTAGATGTAGATTTGAGATTTGACATTTGAACTTTGAGTTTACTTCTTACTTATGCTTCTTTTGTACAGCTCTATGTTTTCGAGGGCTACTCCTGTTCCGCGGACAACACACAAAAGTGCATCTTCGGCGACGTGACACGGCACCCCGGTCACTTGCGTCATAAGCTTATCAAAATTTTTTAAAAGGGAGGTTCCTCCCGACATTACAATTCCTTTGTCTATAATGTCGCTTGCCAATTCCGGAGGAGTTTGTTCTAAAACTCCTTTTACTGAATCTATTATATCCATTAATACAGGTCTTATCGCTTCACAAATCTGGAGCTCGCTAAGATCGATCGTCCGCGGTAATCCAAAGACACTGTCTCTTCCTTTGATTTCCATTCTCTTTAGCTCTCCTTCCTCTTTACCATTTTTTTTCTGATCACTTAGCAAAATCAACGCATTTCCGATTTCTATTTTAATTTCTTCTGCTGTTCTTTCCCCAACCAAAAGGTTATACTTTTTCTTTATGTAACTTGCGATCGCCTCGTCGATTTTGTTACCCGCGACTCTTACTGAATTATGAACAACAACTCCGCCGAGCGATATAACTGCCGATTCTGTTGATCCGCCGCCCGTGTCAACGATCATGTGTCCGGCGGCTTGCGCAATCGGAATTTTAGCGCCGATCGCAGCAGCAAGCGGTTCTTCGATTAAATAAACAACTTTTGCGCCTGCAGACATCGCAGCATCCAAAACCGCGCGTCTTTCGACTTGAGTAACTCCCGACGGGATACAAACCATAACTTCGGGTTTAAAAAATCGCGATCTCCCGCATGCCTTGTCGATAAAATATGAGAGCATTGCCTCTGTTATCGTGTAGTTTGCGATCACTCCGTCTTGCATCGGTCGAAGCGCCACGATATTCCCGGGAGTTCTTCCGAGCATTTCTTTTGCTTCTTTCCCGACCGCGACAACACGATCCTCCTCCGCGGTAACCGCAACAACTGTCGGTTCGTTTAAGACAATTCCTTCTCCGGCAAGATAAACTAATGTGTTAGCAGTGCCTAAATCAATCCCTATCCTCTTAGACAGCATTCTGCCCTCCTTTTTAAATTAGCAGCTTGCCCCGTACATCCGCCCTTCCGATGCAAGGATGAAAACCTTGAGAGGAAGTAAGGACTGTGCGGGGTTCCCAAATCGATTCCGATTCGTTTATTTAACATAAATATTGAATTTGATAAAATATATCAATATATTACTTTAATATATCAAAAAAGCGATTTTTGACCTTATTAAGTTCGATTATAAAGCGATTAGATTAAACATTGCAAGAGTCATTTTAACCTCTTATAATATAAGGAGTGAAAAAACAAATTTTAATTCCGATTGTAATTTTTCTATTCCTGACCGTCAGCACAATAATGTTAATCTTGTATGGTAAAGGGTATCGTTTCGGATTCGGGGAGGGAAAAATCGGATTTTCCGAAACAGGTCTTCTCGTCGCGACTAGCTCCCCTAATGGCGCCCAAGTTTTTGTCGACGGCCACTTGACAACGGCTACAGATAATACAATTAATCTTAGGCCGGGCACATACGCGATTAAAATCTATAAAGAAGGTTATTTTCCGTGGGAGAAAAAAATCAAAGTACAAAAAGAGGTTGTATCTAAGGCCGAAGCCACACTTTTCCCAACCAACCCAAAACTCGAAGGAATAAGTTTAAACGGGATCGATAACCCAAGTCTTGATCCATCCCAAACCCGAATCACTTATACATTAAGTTCTCAGTCCCCGCGAAAAAATGGAGCATATGTTCTCGATATGAGCACGAGACCGATTATTACACTCCAGAGTGGGTCGACACAAATCGCTGACGACACAACCGACACATTTTCAAAGGCAAAACTTTCGTGGTCGCCCGATGGACAACAAATAATCGCGGCGATCTCGGGAGAAAATAGGCAGCCTACGATTTATTTACTTCAAGCCGACGGATTTAACCAAAGCCCAAAAGACATAACCGCGACCCTTAGCACATATCAAGATCAATGGGAAAAAGACAAACAAGATAAAGAAAAATCCAGACTTATCGGACTAAAATCTAACTTACGGCAAATGATTTCAGAAAATTTTAGGGTGATCGCATGGTCGCCCGATGACACAAAGGTTCTTTACGAAGCGTCCCAATCCGCAACTTTGCCGATCGTGATTAATCCGAGGATTATCGGCGCAGATTCAGAAATAGAAGAGAGAACTCTAACAAAGAGCAATACATACGTTTATGATATTAAAGAGGATAAGAACTTCCGAATCGATGCCGGCAACACCAAGAAAACTTCAAATTGGCTTCCGAGTCTGGCTTGGTTTCCTGATTCAAAACACCTGATATTTGTCGAGGATAAAAAAATCAATATCTTTGAATATGACAATTCTAATATTACAACCGTCTACGCTGGACCGTTTTTGGATAGCTATATCTTTCCATGGCCCAATGGATCAAAGTTAGTCATTTTAACAGACCTCGGAAATCCCGATCTGTCCCCAAGTCTTTATACGGTGGGACTAAAATAATTTTAAATTCGAAATTTTAAATTTTTAATCAAATCTAAATGTTTTAATTTTTGAAATTTAGTAATTAAAAATTTATTTGGGTCTTGCGATCACAATCAATCTCTTCCAGGTAGTTCCGGGCGGCCCGCCGAAGGCGAGGCTCGCCCTACCGCGCGATTCAATTGATTTATTCTAATCTCTATTTAGGACGTGCGATAACTATCAAGCGTTTCCATGTTGTACCGGGTGGCCAGCAGGTTTGTAAAATAAGTTTTTCTTCTCCTGTCTGCTGGCTATTTACTATATAAGAAACGTCTTTTGGATCAGCTATTATCGAATCCGTAACTACATAATTATGTCTTTTGTCCTGAAAGAAAACTATAATATCATCACCTTTTGACAAGTCTTTTAAGAGATAAAAAACAGCATTGTATCGCCCAACATCCCAAAAATTATCGGTTGAATGGGCAAAAAGATAAATATTGCCCAAATTCCCAGGAAAAACCGTACCCTTGGCATGGGCAACTCCTTCTTGTAAAACTGGCAAAAATTCTTTTTCGTTGGATGCATCTACGTTTGGAAACACTTTTGAACTCGCACCAATCTTTGGTATCAAAATACTAAATTGTGTATCTTTTGGTATCAAAACATGCTCTTTTGGACCACGAAGAAGTTCTGCAAAGCCCACTGGGACTTGAGTCTCGTTTTGCCTTTGCAAAACCTTTCGCAGTCCTTCTCCGCTAACTATAACTCCTGTATCAACAGCAGGATCTTCAACTTTATAAGTCACTCCCCTCGCCTGAATAATGCGAAACCTTGCTTCGTAATAAAGTGTAGGGCCAAAAGTTGCGACAACCCCAAAAATCGCAAAAAGCAGCAAAAAATTCCCAATCGAACGGAGAATTAAAAAACGAATAATTTCAGACTTGCTCATAATTTAAGTAACTTAAGTTTCCTAAGTGACTTAAGTTACTTATTGGCGAGAGAAGCATTAGCGTCCCCGAGAGGAGTCGGACCTCCATTGGACCCTTAGGACGGGTCTGTTCTATCCGTTGAACTACGGGGACAAATCTTAAGCCACATAAGTAACTTAGGCGACTTATATTTTACTATTTAGTCTCTTTTTAAACAAGTTTTCTGAATATCCACCGTCTTTTATAAATTTTTCCTCAAGACTTTTTATTTGTTTCGAAAGCAAATAAGTCACCTGATGACAAAGTGTAAGGAGAAAATTTCCGGCTTCTTCCGGACTTTTTGGCAAATTTGGCTTTTCTTTTAAGTTACCTAGGTGACTTAAGTTACTTAATGCTGTCAACCGAAAGGCAATTTTTCTAAAGTTTTGTATTTTATAGTGTGTCTTTGGAAATATTTTAAGCTTTCTTTGTCTTAAGAAATCTTCAAAATCAGCGAGTAATTCTTCTAGAGAAGCATTTGCAACTCCTAAAAGCTTTATTTCCCCTTTTTTAGATGTCCTGCTTTGCCCAACTCCCTCAATAATATTTTGCTTACCAGATCTGGCAGCTTGATTCATCTGATCAGCAGTCCTAAAGTCAGGTTTTTCTCCTAAGCTGCTAAAGTTGCTCAAAATAAATCTTTTAGTAAATTCTACTGTCAAATCATGGACAATCTCTGAATACCTGTAGGTTAAAAGGTATTTATATTTGGGCAACATCTTCTTTTAAGTAACTTAAGAAACTTAAGCTACTTATTTGTATTTTAACACTAAGAAGGTTAAAATAGAAAACGTTCGGGGTGTAGTGAACCGGTATCACGCTCGGTTCGGGACCGAGAGCCACTGGGTTCAATTCCCAGCACCCCGACAAATACCCGGTTACAGGCGGACCAATTTGACAGAAGCAACAACTTAGAATAGAATCCATATTAATAAATGTAAATGTATGCCAGAAAACGAAGAAAAAACCTTTTGCACCGGATGTTTATTTTTAAATTATAATGATTGTTTCTGGAATGATTACACCCCAAATTATCAGCAGGATGCCATAGAGTCTGAGCTTTGTGGACTAGCCATGGTCAATGACGAATTGGGTACGATGACAAAAAAGGGATTCACGCCTATAAAAGAAGCAACTACAGAGCCTGATCTATCAAGAAAAGAAGTAACCAAGCTAGGAGTCGCCTGACCTAGAAATAAAAGTTTTAAACCCTATTCGCGGCTAAGAATTTTAGGGTTTCTTCCATTTTTTTCTTCGTAATTTTTCTCTCTTTAAAAAAGATGTCCAATGTTCCCGTTAAGCCTAAAACCGCATGCAGGCGATATCCTTTTTTCTCCAGCTGCTTTCTTGCTCCTTGTTCCCGATCGATTAACACGACAACGTCTTCAATTTTAAGCCCGGCCATTTCGAGTGGATTAATAGCCTCGAATTTTGACGCGCCGGTTGTAACCATATCGTCGATCACCACAATTTTCTCTCCTTTTTTAAACATTCCTTCGATCGCCTTTTTTGTCCCGTAATCTTTTACTTCTTTGCGGGTGTAAATCATCGGACGCGAAGATAAAAGGCTAATCGCGCTCGCGATCGGAAGTGCTGCGTATGGGATTCCGGCGATGCGTTTAAATTTTAATGTTTTTAAAATCGAAATATAAGCGCGGGCCGCTTGTTTTAAAACATCGGGGTGGGAAACTAAAACCCGAAGGTCAATATAGATCGGCGATTTCATCCCGGATTTTAAAGTAAAGTCTCCAAACTTAATGCACCCGCATTTAAAGAGATTTAAAACTAGGTTTTTCTTTTCCATATCTTTATATAAATGTAACGGGTGGCAGAGGTGGAAGGGCTCCCGACCCCACTTCGTCCGGCAGAGCCGGACTTCGAGGGGCGAAGCACCGCTGGCGGGCCTGCCCGCCGTAGCTTTAGCGGAGGCGGGAAGGAAACCTCTGACAGGACCCATATTAATTATATCTATATTTGTCAATATCTCTCTTGAGTTTTATCGCTTCTTCCCTCGCTTTCCGGGCAAAATCTTTATCGTTTGACGCAAAAATAATTCCTCTTGAAGAATTGATAATTAGACCGGCTCCTTTACTATCTATACCATTTTTTATCGTGTTTTCCAAGTACCCTCCTTGCGACCCGATCCCCGGAACCAAAAACGGCATATCGCCTGTTATATTTCTTACTATTTTGAGCTGTTTTGGATATGTCGCGCCCATCACTAAACAGCAGTTTCCGTTTCTATTCCAATCCCGGCTAATTTTTGTCGCGACAACTTGATACAAAGGCATTTTCTTACCGTTGAAATTTGTAATTAAATCCTGAAAATCCCCTGCTCCGAGATTTGAAGTTCTGCAAAGTAGAATTACGCCTTTGTCTTTTCTCTCTAAAAACGGTTCGCAGGAATCCTTTCCTAAATAGGGATTGATCGTTGCAGCGTCTGCTCCGAAATTGTCGAAAACTTCAACCGCGTAAGCTTCGGAGGTATTTCCGATATCGTTTCTTTTTGCGTCTAAAATAACCGGAATTTCAGGATGTCTTTCGTGAATATATTCGATCGTTTTTCTCAAAGCCGAAATCCCTTCTTCTCCCAAAGCGCCATAAAAAGCATACTGAATCTTATAGCAACAAACTAGATCAAAAGTATTCTTAATAATCGCTTTATTGAACTCCAAAATCGTTTTTTCGCAAGAAAAATATTTATTTTTAAGAAATTGAGGAATTTTACTGTATTCGCTGTCTAAGCCAACACAAACCATCGTTTTCTTCTTTTTCCAATTTTTTCTGATAGCCGAAATAAAACTATCCTTCATTTTTAATGAGCAGCGCCGCGGATTTCTTTTAATGATTTGTATCCTCCTTTTTTCATAAAAGTTTCCATTTCTTTACAAATTTCTGTAAAAACGTTTCTTCCGCGTAAATAAACCGCCGAACCGATTCCGACCGCTGTTGCACCTGCCATTATTATTTCGACCGCATCTTCGCCCGTGGTGATCCCGCCGCCGCCGATAATCGGGATTTTTACTACTTCGTAAATATCATAAACACAACGAATGGCAACCGGTTTTATCGCCGGACCCGAAACTCCTCCCCTTTTGTTTCCGAGTTTTGGTTTTTTGGTTTTAATATCGATCACCATCCCGGGCCCGACTGTGTTTATCGCAGAAATCAAATCCGCGCCCGCTTTTTCTACCGCCTTTGCGATTTCTTTTATGTCTAAAACATTGGGTGTCAGTTTTGCGATCACCGGAACTTTTTTGCTTACTTTTTTAACTGCTTTCACGACTTTTGCCGAAATTTTCGCGTCTGTCGCAAACGGCCGGCCGAATTCTGCCTCGACATTAGGACAGGAAAGATTTAATTCTAAAAAATGGGGTTTTAGCTCCGCTATCTCTTTTGCGAGTTTCTGAAATTCAGAAGTTTTATTGGCAACGATACTCGTGATTACCGGAGTTTTTGCTTCCGAAAGCATTTTTTTAAGCTCTTCTTTAGCTTTTTCGAGCCCAGGATTTTTAAGCCCGACCGCGTTTAAAAATCCGTGATCAAATTTTACGATTCTTGGCTGTTGGTACCCTTCTCTTAAATTAATACTGACCGATTTTGTCGTGATCGCGCCGACTCCGTTTTTAGAAGCGTTGATTAAATCTTGGGGCGCCTCATAAATTCCCGAAAATAAAACAGTCGGATTCTCGAGCACAACTCCACAAAGTTTTACAGAAAGGTCAAGGAGGCCTGAAGATTTTTTTGTCTTAACCATAAAAACTTTTCTATTTTTAAACCTTTTATAACCTTCTTGTCAATGGTCAAATTTGTAGGGGTTAAACCCCTATGGGTGAGCTATAGGATTATAAAATTAAAAATTGACATTCAAACAAAAAGTTCTATAATACCCCTATTCCTCTGTCCAGAAAGAGAGGTGAAAAATAATGGCATTACCGCCAGCATCAGAACGCGGGATTTCTCAAAAACCTGAAATAAAACATTTCTCAGAAGTTAGACCTGAAGAAATAGCAGAGGCTACATCTGGAAAAATCTTATATTTTGCTAATCAGAGTATTCAGAGTATGTTTATCACATACGAAAATTTAGATTTAGAAATAGTATTGAGACCACATCCAAATCCAGGTTTTGAAGGGAAATTTCTAGGAAGGCTTGTTTATGGCGAAGGTGAATCTTTCTTAGGTAAAATCTTGCCTAGTATTAATGACTCAATGGTCATTTTCGATGATTCAGGAATCAAATTTGTTCCGGCAAGACGAACCGACGGATACAAAGAGATAATAGAATGGTTTTCTATCTCTAAAGACGGGGGTTCTGTGTCTTTTAATGGAGTCGGAATTAACAAAAAAGAAAAAATAGACCAAGATATAGCAAAAGCATCAGACATGGCAACAGATGCGCGGAAAAAACGTTTTAACTTATAGATATGAATTCTGCTCAGGATATAGTCAAAAAACTAAAATCACTCGCTAATCCCAAAAACGTTGCAGGTATGGCGAGGTTTGGGATAAACCCGAAAGGAACTCTCGGGGTTTCGATTCCCGAGATAAGAAATATAGCAAAAGGTATAGGAAAAAACCATGGACTCGCGATTGAACTTTGGGAAAGCGGAATCCACGAAGCAAGATTACTCGCAGGATTTATCGACGATCCAAAACTCGTAACCGAAAAGCAGATTGATCAGTGGACTGCTGATTTTGACTCGTGGGACGTTTGCGACCAAGTCGTGAGTAATTTGTTCGACAAAACCCCGTTTGCCTGGAAAAAAGCGTTTGAATTTAGTAAAAATTCTAAAGAATTTGTCAAACGAACCGGCTTTGTGCTAATGGCCGCGCTTTCGGTTCACGACAAAAAGGCAAAAGACCAAGATTTTTTGAAATTTTTTCCGATTGTAAAACGAGAAGCGACCGACGAAAGAAATTTTGTCAAAAAAGCAGTCAACTGGGCACTCCGCCAAATCGGAAAAAGAAATTTAAGATTGAACAAAGAAGCGATCAAAACCGCAGAAGTGATCAAGAAAATTGATTCGAAAGCCGCCCGATGGATCTCTTCAAACGCGCTCGTTGAACTCAAAAGCTCCCAGGTTCAAAAGAGGCTTATTTCCCGCTCGCAGGCTTAAAAGAAACAAGAGTGTCCGTAATTTCTAGAGGTAGATTACCGTTCTGCAAAAAATTTGTCTGCCCTGAAACCTCGATTGGAGTTATGTGTCGCTTAACAAGCCCGATCCCTGGCGAATACCAGGCTTCTTGTTTTACTTTAACCATCGCTTTGCTGTAAAAATTTCCTTTATATTTTTCACATTCAAAACTTTTTCTTCTGAAATCCAATGCTGCTGCTGGAGTTGCTATAAATACTGAATCAATCTTATACGTATTATATTCGCCGGCATCGATCGCAACTTTTTGTTCACCGGCATAAGAAGAAACCACATCCGCATTTAGATTAAAACAATAACCCAAGTCTTTTAATGCTCCCGTATTGGGCATTGTGAGTACACCTGTTAGTCCGATTTTCCCATTCCAGCTCGTACCCTGCTCGATCGCCTGGCTGTCATAAAGAAAAGCCGAATTTGTGCCGACTTTATAGGAAAATGTTTCTGTATTGACAGAAATACCCGGCTCAGTGTTTAAAAGCTGCGCGATCAAAACTTTGTCAAACGGAAGAATCTGTACCCCGTCGCTGCTGCATGCGATGTCATTCTTGTCTAGGGAATTTCCGATTCCAGATACAACATACGAAACCAGATTTTTTTTAGATTCAGTGTAATTTACCGTAAAATTATATTCTTTATCGATCCAATCCACTCTCCTAATATTTCTTTTATACTCAAGTTTCGTACCGGGTTTAATCGAACTATAAAGTTTATATTCGTCACAAAAATTAGGATTTGCAACCGAATTACTTTTTGCCTTTGCTGAGTTTTCACGAAGACCTGCGGGAAGAAGTCCGGGGAAAATTTTCACGACTACGGAAAAACAAATTATGATTATAATAGAAAGAACGAAAAGGCCGATTAAGAAATCTTTTCCGTTAAAATGATTATTACCGCTCACAAATTAATCATAAAAGAACAAAATCTACTTTACAATATCCTGTAATAATTTGCGAAAATTTTAAAAAAAATATTTTTTGAGTATTTTTATTACCCATAATAAAATTGCCTATTGACAAACAAATTGATGCAATCATACTATGAAAATGTATATAAAATTGTCGAAGACAAACTGCCCATATGTCAAAAGAAAACGAGTTGGATTTATTAGTTCATGATTTTGGAAAGTACATTAGTAAAAAGATATTAAATATATCAAAGAATGTCGTTTTAGTTTTTGCCATATTTTTCACGAGCGTAGGTTGGCTAACGATTAAATTTTTCCTAGGCTACTTAAAACTTTTAAGCTACTGCTTTAAGAGAATAAAAATTACTTTTTTCCATTTTGTTTATATTATTCAACTTATCGGTTGGTCGACGATTATATTCGGTTTAACTCTAGTATTGCTACTGAATAAGCTCCTAGAAGGATCTGGATTAAAAGCAAAACATAATGAAAAAGCTCCCGTCGAAGTTTTTTACGCTAATTTGTTCGAATCCGCTAATAAAAATCAGAAGGCATTAATAAAATGTATCAAAAATTATGGAAAAACAATTCGGGAAACCAGAATCGCGATTCCAAAAAGATATACTTATGCCGTAGCCGGTGCCACATTTATATTGTTTGTAACAGTTGGTGCCTTTTATGCGCTTTTTTTAAGAAATCTACCGAGTCCATACGATCTTATGAACAAACCGCTCCCCCAGTCCAGTCAAGTCTTAGATAAAAACGGAAAGATTTTATACGTTATCTATAACGGAGAGGTAAATCGCATTCCTGTTTCTCTAAACAAAATTCCGGACGTTGTAAAGCAAGCGACGATCGCCTATGAAGACAAAGACTTTTATAATCACCGCGGCATTTCCATAAAAGGTTTAGCAAGGGCTTTTATAAATAATCTCGAGAAAAAACCCGTACAGGGAGGCTCGACAATAACTCAGCAGCTCGTCAAGGTAAATCTTTTAAGGGATAACAGACGGGTCATGGAGCGAAAAATTAAAGAAGCATATCTTGCGCTTCTGGTCGATATAATTTATCCCAAAGACAAAATACTCGAAATGTATTTAAACAGTACGCCCTACGGCGGAACAGCGTATGGAATCGAGGCAGCTTCCAGAAAATATTTTGGTAAAAAAACGTCTGAACTCGATCTGGCAGAGGCAAGTTTACTCGCAAGTCTTCCTTCCTCACCGACCAAAAATTCTCCGTATCTGACTAAAAGAGACGTTTATAAGAAAAACCAAAAAAGGGTTTTGGATGCGATGGTCGAAAAGAAATTTATTACTAAAAAACAAGCCGACGATGCTTATAAAAAAGAATTAGTATTCTATTCTATCGACAACCAAATCCAGGCTCCCCATTTTGTTTTCTGGGTAATCGATGAATTAGAACATAAATACGGCAAAAAGCTCGTACAAGAAGGCGGCTTAACAATTCGAACTACTCTTGATTTACCGATTCAACTTATGGCTGAGAAGATTGTTAAAGAAAACGTTGAAGAAGTCGAACAAATGTATTGGATTTCTAACGCCGCGTCTTTAGTCACAGAACCAAGAAACGGACGCATTCTGGCGATGGTAGGATCTCGGGATTATTTTGACGATAAACACGAAGGTCAGGTAAACGTAACTGTCGCAAGACGTCAACCCGGATCTTCGATTAAAATGGTAAATTATGCCTACGCCCTATCCTGGGGTAAATTTACTCCCGGAACGATAATCGTAGATTCCCCTGTTTCTTATAGTAATGCGTGGGAAACATACGCGCCGGTAAATTATGACGGCAAATTCCGCGGTCCTGTCACTTTAAAACAAGCGCTCGCGATGTCTCTGAATATTCCCGCTGTTAAAGTTTTAAACACGTACGGACCGGACAAAATGGTCGAGTTGGGTCGGAAAATGGGAATCGAATCGTGGAAAAATCTCAAAAATTACGGTCTTTCGCTAACTCTTGGGGCGGGCGATGTTAAAATGACAGAACTCGCAACCGCCTACGGGGTATTGCCGAACATGGGAGTAAGACGGGATCTTAAAGCTGTCGAAAAGATAACAGACCGAAATGGTAAAACGATCGAAGAAAACGAAAAAACAGTGAACAAAAGCTTGCTCGCAAAAATGGGAATGGAAGCGCAGGCCTCTGCGGCCGACGGGGAGAGAGTAATTCCGGAAACCACAGCTTATCAACTAACGAACATCCTTTCCGATAACGACGCGAGAATGCCCGCCTTTGGCCCTTACGCGAAACTCGAAATCCCCGAACACAAAGTGGCCGTAAAAACGGGGACGACAAACGAGAAAAGAGACAACTGGACGATCGGGTACACTCCGGATTTTTTAGTCGCAACGTGGGTAGGAAACAATAATAATTCACCGATGAACCCAACTTTAACCTCCGGAATTACTGGTGCGGCACCGATTTGGAATGAAATTATGACAAATGTTCTCAAGGGCAAATCAGGCGGTAGTTTTGATACCCCGACCGGTATGGTAAAGGTTAAAATCTGTGCTGTAAACGGACTTTTGCCTTGTGCCAGATGTCCAAAAATGTCTGAGGAGTATTTTGTGCCAGGAACAGAACCAAAGACCCATTGTTATTTCCCAAGTATAAACGAATGTAAAGTAAAAAGAGAGCAAATGACGACCGAAAACAAAACTCCGGATGAAATAAATAAAGCTTTGGTTAACTGTCCTGCCGAAGCCGCCGCTCCAAACCCAACCCCTTAAAACACTACAAACACATGTAAAGGTTACACCTTTACATACTTTACATATCATTTAGATCTATGCTTTTAGATTGTCCTTGCCAATACTTCATCTCCACCATATCTAGAGATCCTCCGTTGCCCACATTAAATGATACCCATTCCCCCGGCTCTAATCCTTCAGCAACCTTGAATTCCTTACAAATAAATGGAGCAAGTATTTCCCCAGAAGTGATAAGAATCCAATTAACTTTAGGCCCGAGCCCGTAAGAATTCGTAAATCTAAATAATCCATTGATGAGCCCTTTTAATCTCAACGTTACTTCTTCGGGCGTATCAACTACATTTCCCATCGAATCAGAGGTTCTAAGCCAATAAGAAACCGTGTTTTCTAATCCTCCTGCCTTTTCTATATACTCATCTGTAAAACCCGCTGTTCTCAACGAATTTTGTTTATACATCTTTGTATCAGGAAGCTCGATAATTTCGATGTGTCTTTCTAATCGATTTACTTGTTTTTTTAGTTCTGAGACCAATAATTCTCTAGTCGCTTTGTGCCTAGGTTTTGGCCCAGATTTGTAAATAACAATGATTTCTCCATCGGATATTTGTTCTAAAATTTCTCGCGCAGTTTTCTGTGCTTCAAAAGGCGCTTCATCTGTTAAAGCTGGCTCTGATCGATATTCTGGATCTGGTTTAAAATGTCGTAACACCCAAGCACAAACCGATCTTTGAAAAACTGTCTCTCGTCCTGATTTATTTTCTGAATTTATTTTTCGTTCGGCTGCCATAAATTTAAATCGGATTTTAGTATGCTTGATCTGATAAGTCAATGTTGTTAGCTTGGTTTGAGAAAGTACGATTTTTGTTATCTTTTGTTATCTTTGAGTTTAGATATATAACATCGCTCTTTGGTTGAGATTCAAATGTAAAGAGTATGTAAAGGTGGAACCTTTACATGTGTTACGCGGTAATTAGAATCAAAATGTAACGAATAATAACGTAATAACGATACGGAATCGTTAATATAAATTTCGTGCGGCGAACCGGGGGGGGGTTGAGATTCGGGATTAAAATATGGTAAGATTTAAAATCTATGGACCACGGTCAAAAACTTACTAAGAGAGAAAAAGAAGAGATTAAAAAGATCGAAAAAGTAGAAAAAGAAGCGACGTTAAAACAAAGAAACATGATCAAAAAATTACTAATATGGATTGGTATCCCGATCTTTATAATCCTTATAATCTTCGGGCTATTTAAGTTGATAAACGCTCCGAAAAAACCCGCGAATATTCCTGCTGTTTCTGTAAAAGACATCAAACTAGGAAATAATAGCTCAAAAGCTATATTAATAGAATACTCAGATTTTGAGTGCCCGGCGTGCGCGCAGTATCACATAATGGTTAAACAATTATTAAACGAGATCAACGATAAAGTTTTATATGTTTATCGGTTTTTTCCTCTTCCCCAACACCAAACCTCGATTCCAGCGGCAAAAGCCGGCTTTGCGGCTTACAAGCAAGGGAAATTTAAGGAGATGCAAAACATTTTGTTTGAAAAACAGACTGAATGGGCCGGACAAAAAGACGCCGAGAAAATTTTTACAAAATACGCAGAATCGATAAAATTAGATTTAACAAAATTTCAGGCCGATTATAATTCCGATGAGGTTAAGAAAAAGATTAATGAAGATTTAAAAGGCGGAGAATCCGAAATCACAGCTACGCCAACATTTTTTCTGAACGGAAAAAGAATCGAAAACCCGGCTAGCTACGAAGAATTAAAACGATTAATTTTAGAAGAAATTAATAAAAGTAATTAGAGAAGCTCTTCAACTCTTTTATAATTATGGATTTCTTCGGGGGTAAACCAGAGTGTTTTCTCAAAATTTGCCTCTTCGATACTTCCTGAGACATGAATTAAATTGGAAACTCCCCGCTTTTCTGCATTTGCGTAGGCTGCTGAATCGGTTGAATAATCACCACGAATTGTTCCTGCCTGCGCAGAAACGGGCATAGTCGGTCCGGCAAGAGTAATCATATTTTCTACCGCGTGCTTTCCCTCAACAAGAACAGCAACAATCGGCCCCGACTGAACATAATCTAAAAGCCATTTAACAACCATCTTACCAAGCTCTTTTGGATCATCTGTGCCTAAATCTTTCTTTGCATCTTTGCCGTATTTTGTGTATGTTTGAAGTGTTTTGTTACCGAGTCTTAAAATCGTTGATTCTTTATCTGTTCCATAGTGTTTGTGAAGCATATCTTCTGTAGCCCAAACCATTTTCATCGCCACAATTTTGAGTCCCATTCGTTCGAATCGGTGAATTATTTCGCCGATGAGTCCCCTTTTAACCCCATCCGGTTTTATTAAAACTACTGTCTGTTCCATAAATTCATTTATATCATAAGAAGGATTAAAAGAAAAGTCAATAAAAAAACTTAGGCCGCACACGGAAGTGTTATGGTAAAACGAGTGCCTTTTCCTATTTCACTATCGACAAATATTCTTCCATCTTTTTCCCCATCTATTTTTTTTAGATTTTGTCTACAAATTGCAAGTCCCAATCCAGTACTATTACCAAGAGAAAAGCCCGATTTGAAGATTAAAGGTAACGCTTTACTAGGGGTTACTCTCATAGAAAAAGCTTCCGCCTGACCTATTAGTCCCATTTCCAAAGCTTTATTTATAACTAAATTTGAATCAATACCAGGTCCGTTATCAGAAACCGTAATCTCCAATGAATCTCTCCCTTTAGTTTCATTGTGAGTTATTGCCTTTACTACAATCTTTCCCCCTCCCTCCGGGGATTCTACCCCGTAAGTTGGATTCATCACTTTAAAAGCATTTTTACAAAGATTGTAAATTATTATATAAATTTTGGCTTCGTTACGTATTAGAATATCATCAGCGCAGGCATAACTAAAAGAAACAGGTTCTTCAGATGGCCGGGCAATGTTTAAACCCGCAAATATTACCGATAAATCTTCCAATAAAAATTTTAATGGAATTGGTTCGATCGCCTTTATTTCTTCCTGCGTGTGTGTTTGGACACTTTGCAAAACACGCCTTTGGTGCGCTAAAAAAGCAGGATCAAAAAATAGTGCATATTTTTCCACAAAATCAGTCCATAATTTTATTTTAGACTCATCTCCTTTAAACAAACTCCTCTCATACTGACTAAAAAAACCCATGCCTGTTATCCCAAGGAGCACTTCTGGAGTTTTTAAATCATGCAGTAGCATGTCTACCATACTACTTTGATCTGTATCTGAACTTGTACAATTACCCGACGAAGTCAATAAACTTTCTATTTGACCAATAGGAGTTTGTCGTAATACTGGAACAATTACTTTTAAATCTTCTATCGAAAATGGAGAATCGCCTTTCTGTAATTTTTTCTTCCTCAACCAATTTTCAGCTACTTGTATTCTTCTAATAGCTTCTACTGATCTACCTACGTCGATGATGGAAAGTTGAGGTTCTTCGGTTCTAACTGAATCAATCAATCTGCCCGTATCTATTGTTCCCGATAACGATGTAGCCGTTTTTTCTCCTCTCATGAAACAATTTGACTATAGCATTTTAAAATTTAACTCACAAATTTAGAAGATTAGAGTGCGAGGATTTTTTCGAGTCTTTGTCCGTGGTTAAAATTTCCGATCACAGCTAAGTTTAAATTTTTATTGACAAAATATTTTTTCGCGACTTCTTCGATATCTTCAACCGTAACTTTTTCGATTTTCTCTAAAACCTGTTCTGGTGTGTCAATCTGTTTTTCCAATAATTCCTGACTCGCGTAGAACGCCGCGACCGACCGGCTATCTTCAAGTTCTAAAATTAAATGTCCTTTAACAAATTCTTTCGCCTTCTTTAACTCGTTTACTTTAACTTTAGAAGTTGAATTCAAAAGACCATTTCTTATTTTCTTGTATTGCGAAAGTATCACAGAAACTGCCTCTTGAACTCTTTTCGAATCGACTCCGGCGTAAGAAGTAAGATTTCCGCAGTCTTCATAATGCTCCGAAGAAGTTCTTACGTAATACGCGAGTCCCCTTTTTTCCCTTACTTCGTGGAAAAGCCGCGAACTCATTCCTCCGCCTAAAATTGACGCTAAAAGCATTAAAGGATATTTGTGCGAATGATTAACCGGAACTGTCCTAACACCCAAAGCGATGTGAACTTGTTCTGTTTTTTTTGGCTTTACGGTTAACTTCGGTTCTTTTTGTTTTTCTATCGTCTTAATATATTTTAATGTATCAAAACGCTTCATTTTTCCGAAATACTTTTCTGTAAATTGAACAATTTTATTGTGCTTAATTCCTCCGGCAACTATTATTACAATATTATTCGCGCTATAAAGATTTTTCATATAATCTACAAAATCTTTTTTATGGATTTTTTTAATTATTTCTTTTTTGCCCGCGATATCCCAACCCATCGGCGTATTTCCGTACAAAAGCGACTCGTAAACATCTCCTATTTTACGCATCGGTGTGTCCTCGTATAAATTAATTTCTTCCAAAATAACTCCGCGCTCTTTATTTATTTCTTTCGGGTCAAAAAGAGAGTTCTGAAGCATGTCGGATAATATATCAAAGGAAAGTTCGACCTGATTTGCGGCCGATTTTATATAAAAACCGGTTTCTTCTTTGCCCGTAAACGCGTTGCATTCTCCCCCGACTCCGTCGATTAAAGTCGAAATCTGTATTGCCGACGGTCTTTTTTTCGTTCCTTTAAACGCCATGTGTTCTAGAAAATGAGAAATTCCGTTGTTGTTTTTGTTTTCGAATCTGCTTCCTGCTCCGACGACGACTAAAACGGTTGCGCTTTCGAGCGAGGGCATCGGGATACTTATTACTCTGAGGCCGTTTGGAAGAGTTGTTCGGTGATAATTCATATTAACTGATTTTTTGGAGTTAGAAATTGGACTATTTGAATTTGATTTCTTTAAATCCTGATCTTTTGATCAAAAGTTTAAATCTTCAAATATTCAATTTCAAGAACATCCAACTTCCTACTTCAAGAATTCTTTATCTAGGGTTCCATTCTACCACTTTTATTTTCGTTTGCCAAGAGACTAGATCAAAAGGTAAATTAATGAAACAACATCAGTCGTCATCGACAGTAGAGTAAGGTTTTAATATAGAACGAATTGCTTCCGCCGTTACGGATTCAACTTTTTCTTTATCCCTCCATTCTTCTATTTTCTTCCCGTTTTCTTCTATTGTCAAAAGACTCCTTCTATATTTTATAACCGACTCATCCTCTGATCTATATACAATAGACAAACTCCCGTTTGGGCTAATTGTATGAGCCTCTATCTCAAAAATCACACGCCTGCAGTCAGCATCGAATCCCTCGATTCTAAATCCTCTCGCCCCGCTGTTATCGCCTATCTTAGTTATATCTGCTAATCCTCCAAACACCTCCCTTTTTACTCTCTTTGCTGTTTTACTAGCGCCTGCTTCTTTTAAAGCTCTTACTGATTTTTTTAAACAAAGTCTTGCTCTTTGCTGCTCTACATACAGAGGCCTTCCCGTTATTTTTCCTAAAGCTTCTAAGACCTGCATTCGACAATTAATATTACTTTTCTCTTTATTTGTCAAGCTACATTTTCTCAGGAGATTCGATACCTAATAGTTTGAGGCCGGCTTTAAGTATTTCGCCCGTTTTTGAAGTCAGTAAAAACGATCCACAAAAAGCGTTGTGACCGCAAAACAGACGACATGTAAAGGTTACACCTTGACATGTCTACATTCTTTCGAGTGCCTCTATTCCTAGAAGATTTAAGCCTTCTTTGAGCCTGTCTCCGACTGCTTCATTAAGCATAAGTCTGAATTCTTCTTTTTCGCTTTTTAAAATCGGGTATTTTTGATAAAAAAGATTAAATTTTTGGGCTAAATCGAAAATATAATTACAAATTAAGTTTGGGGCAAAGTTTTCTGCCGCACTATTGACTACCTCTTCAAACTGGATTAACTGACGCAAAACCGCCGCCTCCTCCGCCTCGAGATTTAGGTCCTTAGTTTTGATCTTTAAGTTTTGAGTTTGATCTTTTAGTTTTGAGTTTTGAGTTTTAGCTAGCACACTTTGTGTGCGAGCGTACGTGTATTGGAGATATGGCCCAGAATTTCCCTGAAGTGTTATTGACTCATCAAAAGAAAAACTGATATTCGAATTCTTCGCAAATCTTAACATCGAGTATTTAACCGCACCTACTGCCACCTTTTCGGCCACTTCTTCACCGATTTCTGTGAACTCTTTTTTTATCTTTTTTTTCGCTTCGTTGATAAGCCAAAAAGCGCTTATAATATTTCCGCTCCTTGACGACATTTTTCCGGTCTTTAGCTCGACCATCCCGTAAGACAGATGTTTCTCGGAATTTTTGAACTTGGGGTCGATCAATTCCAACGCCTTAAAAACGACTTTAAAATATCCTTCTTGTTCTTGCGCGACGACGTGAAGAGCAAGATCAAAAGGAAATGCTTCATATTCCAAAAAGGCCAAGGCCATTTCCTTTCCCTCATATGTTGCATAGCCTTCTGAGGTGACAAAAACGCGGTTATGAAGTCCATAGTCTTCCCCTTTGAAAATGATCGCCCCTTGGTCTTTTTTGAAGATTCCATCCAAATATTTCAACACAATCTCTTTCCCCCTTTGGAATGTTTCGCTTTCAAAAAACAATCTGTCAAATTTTATACCGAGCTTTTTATAAATTGTTTCAAAATATTCTAAACTCCATTGTCTAGTTGTTTCCCAGATTTCTTTATATTTTTCCTCTCCCTTATACAAACTGACATTTATTTCCTGAATTTCTTTTCTGGCTTCGTCGTTTTCCTCATACGCCTTATTCCCCTTCGCATAACCCTGGGCAAGAAATTTAATCCGTTCCCCAAGCGGTCTTTGCTCCGCATTCTGAATTATGAATTCTGAATTATGAATTAGGCCAAAGATGGCTTTGGCCACATGTGGCCCAATGTCTCCTTGATAATTAGTTCTGAGAACTTTTCCTGCTTCGTATTCAATAAGTCTTGATATCGACTCACCAATTACAGCTGTTCTTAAATGTCCAATATGGAATTCTTTATGCGTATTGGGGTGCGCATACTCAACCAGAATCTTCTTACCGTCAAGCGACTTATCTCCTTTCTCTCTTTGTCTATCACTCTGTATCAAACTATTAAATAAGTACTCATTCGAAAGCCAAAAATTTATGAAACCCGGTTTTCCAGCTTCTATTTTAAAAATCTTGCCTCGCAGGGCGTCGCCTTGCGAGGCTAATAGTTTTTGAACTATTTTTTCGGCCAATTCCATCGGTGATTTGAAATCTTGCCCTGAGCGAAGTCGAAGGGTTGATTTTGAGAATATTGTCATTGCAATATTCGATGTGTAATCGCCGTGAGATAAATCTTGGGGAATTTCCACTATGGGTTCTAGACCATTAAACCCCATTTCTGTTAAGATTTTTTTTACTTCAGAAATTATCAGTTTTTTTGCGATTGGCATAATTACTCTTATTGTACCACATCTTTTTAAAATTTCTTAAAAAGTAACTGCGGGATGGATAAATATAATATTCACATTACCCTATAGAAAAAACTTATCTTAATTGCATAAATAAACCCCTTACCCCGAAAAATTCAGGGCTTGCATTTTAAGAAAATAACTGCTAGCGTAAATATTGTAAGCTTACTTTATGAAAATTCTGATCGTCGACGATGACGATGCGATTCTTACGATTTTTTCGACGGCACTTAAAAAAAACAATTTCGAAGTTATTACGGCAAAAGACGGTGCGAGCGGTTTAGAAATGGCAAAGAACCAAAAACCGGACCTAATCTTACTCGACCAGATCTTGCCGGACGTAAAAGGCAATGATCTGTTGCCAAAGCTGAAGCAGGACCAGGCAACGCAATCGATTCCCGTCGCGATGCTCTCAAACTTTGGCCAAAAAGAAATTGTCGAGGAAGCAATGAAACAGGGCGCTGAGGATTATATTTTGAAATATCAAATCGAGCCAGAGGATCTTGTAAAGAAGATTAATGATATATTAAAGGTAAAAAAGGAAGGGATTAATTAATTTATGCAACCGCAAACAGACGGAGATCACAAAAAACTATTAAGCGAGGTTATAAAAAAACAAATCGTTATTTTGGGACCCGATATAACGCTTGCCAAAGCACGAAACGTAAAAGAATTAACAATTTCTGACGATGGAACCGTAACCGCAGTATCCGGCAACGCGCAAGAGGTAACACAAAAACTAATCGAACAGTTTATGGAACTTTCGGGCCTTATCGTAAAAAAAACGATGGAGCCTTTACTCGCAAACTTCCCTAACTTAGTCACAGAACAAATAAAGCCCGAGTCCATAGCTCAACCAACAATAACTCCAGAGCAACTTTCTCAACCTCAAAATTCAAACCCGACACCTCCTACGTCGATTTCCGAGACTTCTCAACCTTTATCAATCCCCACTACTCCACCGCCTGCCGAAAATCCGGAAGTGCCTAATCCCGTCCAACCAGCGGGCTAGCCAGTAAGCTAGTAATAAATCATGATCGAAACCGATAGATTATTAAATATAATTGCCCAAGCGGGATCTTTTATCGCGGCATTCGCCGCGATCACAGCCGGCGTAATCATGTCGTCTGTGACCAAAAAATTCGGCACCGGAATTCTTGCTTCGGGATTCAAAAGCATTTCGATCGGCGTAATTTTTATCGCGATGGGAATAATCATCGACGCAGTAAATTCTTATCTCCAACTTTCCACGAATATCTATTCCGTGGCAGTTTTGATTATTAAAGAGGCTCTCTTTGTAATCGGAACGTATATTATTGTCATCGGAAGCAAAAACACCGGAGATAAACTCGAATCCCTCACAAAATAGATTTAAATCTTCGTATTTAAAATGCTATACTAAAAATAATTTCAAATTATTAAGGTATGGAACTGCCCGAACACATATTTATATTCACTACTATAATTTTTGCCGCGATCGCGGCGATAATCTCTTTTAAAGAAGAAAAAACTAGAAGAACCCTCACAGAACGGGAAAAGAAATATAAACAACAACTCTATCAAATTTCGATTTTAAAAGAAATCCAAGACCGCATCGGCTATGAATTAAATATCGAGAAAGTGGTCGATGTAATAACCGGAAGTCTGAAAAACCTTTTCCCTTATTCAACAACCTCTTCTATGATCATAAAAGACGATAAGTTAATATTTAAAACAATAGTCGAAGAACCGGTTGGTAAAAATTTTATCGATCAAATTAAAGGAAAAATGCTCGCGTCTCTTTCTGCTCTTGTCTCGGAAAAAATCCCGACCATAGTCGACGAAAATTTATCCGGTGTCGCACTCGAAGAAAGTGATTTTTCTTCTCTAGCCTCATTTTTTAATATTCCTCTTATTATTAATAGCAATGTAGTCGGCCTTATAAACATCTCGTCTATTAAGCAGGGCCTTTACAAAGAAGATGAAATGACGATTCTTTATCAAATAACAAACCAGGCCTCAAACGCTTTGTCGAGACTTTTGGACGTTTTAACAACAGAAAAAGGAAAACTTATGGCGATGATCCAAAGCATGGCAGACGGAGTTTTAATGATAAGTAAAAATAACGAACTTTTAATAATAAACGACACGGCCAAAAAAATGCTCGACATACAAAAAGACAATCCATCGATCGTTGATATCATAAATCGTGTCCCTAAAGACCATAATTTTACGGATAAGATCGACAGAGTGATGACGACTAATAATCTACTTGAAAACAAAGAGATGC
>JAMDAA010000001.1 GCA_023484045.1 Patescibacteria group bacterium | reverse complement strand
TTATATCAATTACACTGCTTTTTGGAAAAATATTCAAAACCTTTATATTTATTGTGATCGGTTTTTTCTTAAAAACCTTATTTCTTCCCTTACCACGTCTAAACGGAAGTCTTTTAATTAAAGAAACTGCGCCGCCTTCAAACCAAAGCGATCTTTTACCTCTTGCGTTTTGACCTTTTGTTCCGCGACCGGAAGTTTTTACTCTTCCCGAACCATGACCTTGTCCTAATCTCCTCTTTTTCTTCACGACTATTTTTTTAAGCTTTAACATACTCATACTTTAAATCTTTCTGTTTTGACTTTCCGCTAATCTTTTCAATGCCTCAAGCGTCGCGTAAACGTTCGATGCCTGATTTTTTGTCCCCAAAACTTTAGATGAGATATTTTGAATTCCGGCTGCCGCGACGACATTTCTTACGGCTCCACCCGCGATTACACCGCTGCCTTTTGGCGCGGGCTTCAGCATAATTTTCGCTGCTCCCAGTTTAACATAAATTTCGTGCGGAATAGTTCCGTTTACGACAGGCGCTTTTATTAAATGTTTTTTTGCAACCGCAACCCCTTTTTTTATTGCACTCGAGACATCAGCCGCTTTTCCCATACCCACGCCGACTCGGCCTTTTTTGTCCCCGACGACGACCAAAACCGAAAATCCGATTTTGTTTCCGCCTTTTGTTTTCTTCGACACACGGTTTACCTGAATAATTTTTTCTTCAAATTCGCTTCTCGGAAAATCCATTCTTCTCGCAAAATTATCCATTAAAATTTAAGACCTCCTTCTCTCGCACCTTCTGCAAACGCTTTTACTCGTCCCAAATACGCATAACTTCCTCTGTCAAAAACAACTTCTTTGATTTTTTTCTCTTTTGCTTTTTCGGCTAGAATAACCCCGAGCTCTTTTGCCGAATCGATCTTTTTTCCAGTAGTTTTGTTCTTCCGATTCAAATCTTTTTCGGAAACACCTAAAATCGTCTTTTTCTTTTCATCGTCTACGATCTGCGCATATATAAATCTATTCGATCTAAAAACTGAAAGTCTCAACTTTTTACTTATGCCTTTAATCTTCGCTCTTGTCCTAATTTTCCTTTTTTGCTCACATGATCTTTTTTCCATATTATTTTCCGCCCAAGGCGCCTCCTACAGCTTTCGTCGCTTTACCGGCCTTTCTTCTAATTCTTTCACCCTGATACGAAACTCCTTTTGCTTTGTACGGATCGGGTTGTCTGACTTTTCTAATTTTTGCCGCAATGTCTCCGACCAATGTTTTATCTATACCGGACACCGTAATAACGTTTTCCGCGACCGCAAATTTTATTCCAGGCGTAGCTTTAATTTTAACAGGATGCGAAAAACCGAGAGATAAAACAAGTTCATCACCTGTAGTTTGCGCCCTGTATCCGACTCCCGAAAGTTCTAGTTTTTTCTCAAACCCATCTGTTACTCCTTTAACCATATTTGCGATCTGCGCTCTTGTTAATCCAAACACCGGTCTTAAATTTTTATCATCGGATTTTGGAGAAACGATTATTTTATTATTTTCACCTTGCCCTGAGCTTGTCGAAGGGGTTTTTACTTCTATTTGCTTCGGTAAAACAAACGATAACTCACCTTTTGAACCACTAACTTTTACCCGTCCATTTTCGACAGTAATATTGACTCCCTCTTTTATTTCGATCGGCATTCTTCCAATTTTTGACATAGTGAGCTTGTCGAACTACCAAAGAGTAAAGAGAAGTTCTCCTCCGACTCCTTTAAGCTTTGCCTCCTTTTCCGTCATGATCCCTAAGTTTGTTGAAACAACTGAAATTCCCATATTTTTGTTTTTTCTCTTCGTTTCTTTTTTAGCCTGTATATAAATTCTAAGTGATGGTTTTGAAATAATCATTACTTCACTCAAAACCGGTCTTCTTTTCTCGTACCTTATTTTCGCTTTTAAAAATTTTTTACCATCAACTATTTCCTGTCTTAAACTATCTAAATATTTTTCTTTTACCAAAACATCACCGATCGCCTTGCCAATCTTTGTGTAAGGTGTCGTAATTTCTCTTTTTTTTGCTAAACAAGCGTTTTTAAGTCTTATAACAAAATCTGAAACTTGATAATTCATAGTGAGTTTTACCCAAACTACCAGCTGGATTTAACCACTCCTGGCAATTCTCCTTTCATCGCGAGTTCCCTGAAACACATTCTGCACACTCCGAAACGCCGCATATAACCTCGTGATCTCCCGCAAAGATTGCATCGGTTTTTCTCCCGAACGGTAAATTTCTGTTTCTTTTTGAATTTAACTATACTCGAAACTTTTGCCATACTTTATTTTTTAACCTCACCTTTCTTTTCAAACGGCATTCCAAGTGCCTCAAGTAATACAAATCCGTTTTTGTTATTTTTTGCCGTTGTAACAATATTTATTTCCAAACCCTGAACTCTTTCCACTTTTCCCTGATCGATCTCGGGAAAAACCGTAAATTCAGAAAATCCGAGCGAATAATTTCCGTGTCCGTCAAAACTCGTTTTTCTGACCCCGTGAAAATCTCTGAGTCTTGGTAAAACGATATCGACTAATTTTTCAAAAAAATCATACATTCTTTTACCGCGTAATGTTACCATAAGTCCGATTTCCTGTCCTTCCCTTAATTTAAACGCTGCAATCGATGTTTTTGCTTTTGTAACTTTTGGTTTTTGTCCTGTTATCTGAGCAAGAATACCAGACGCTTTTTCTATATTCTTTTTGTCCGCGATCGCGTCTTTAACTCCCATGTTGACGACGATTCTTGTAATTTTAGGCACTGCCATCGGATTTTTAATCCCAAGTTCTTCCTGCAAGCTCTTCACGATTTCTTTTTTAAATTTTTCTTCTAAATTATTATTACTTTTCATTTTTTATATCTGTTGATCACATTTAGCGCAAACCCTGACTTTTTTATCGGCATCACTTGTAAAACCGACTCTTGTTATCGCGTGACACTTCGGACACATCAGTTGAACATTTGAAACGGGTAACGGCTTTGTGATTGTAATAATTTCCGATTTTTGTTTTTGAGATCTTGACTTCATATGTTTTTTATATTGATTTACTCCCGTAATCAAAACTTTATTAACTTTAAGTAAAATCTTATCGATTTTTCCCGTCTTTCCTTTATCTTTTCCCGAAACTATTTTAACTTCATCACCCTTTCGTAATTTCATTATAAAACCTCCTCCGCCATACTCGCGATTTTATTAAAACCTTTGTCTTTAACTTCTCTGGCAATCGGTCCAAAAATCCTCGTCGCTTTCGGATTTTTGTCTTTCGGATTGTCTATTATAACACCGGCATTGTCCGAAAACCTAATATATGAACCGTCAGATCTCCCGTGTTCTTTTCGTGTTCGAACCAAAATAACTTTAACAATCTCTCCGTTCTTTACTTGCCCTATGGGAGACGCTTCTTTAACAACGCAATTTAACACATCGCCTAAAAACCCATATCTTCTCTTTGACCCGCCAAAAATATGAATAACCGAAAGCGATTTTGCGCCCGAATTGTCCGCAACTTTTAAAATACTTCTGTGTTGTATCATAGTTCGAATACCTCACTATGATCCTTCGACAAGCTCAGGATCATAAAATTTTAATTATTTTAAAATGTTTATCTTTGGAAATCGGTCTCGTTTCTCCGATTCTAACCCTATTTAAAGGTTCAACCTTTAATCCCGCGGTGTCGGCTTTATATTTTTTACTCACCTTCATAAGTTTTTTATACAAAGGGTGAGGCTTTCTTCTTGTAACTTCGACAATCACAGTGTTCTGTTTTTTTACCGATAATACTATTCCTTCTAATATTTTCATAGTTCGAATACCTCACTATGACCCTGAGTTTATCGAAGGGTCATATTTATTTGCTTGTAAATTCTACTTCTCTGATCGCTGTCATAATTCTCGCGATCTCTTTTCTTTTTCCAAAAATCAACTTCGTGTTTTTGAGTTTTTTTTGCGCGTGATCCATTTTTAAATTAAACAACGCGTCCTTTGCTTCTTTAAGAAGCACTTTTAATTCCGGAATCTTTTTTGTAAACATTTCTTTTTTGTCTTTTGTTTTCATGATTATCTTTTCTCAACAATTCTTGTTTTAACCGGCAATTTATGTGATGCCAGTCTTAAAGCTTCAAACGCTATATCTTTAGTTACTCCTCCCATTTCAAATAACATTCTTCCGGGTTTAATCGTCACGACATATTCATAAACATCACCTTTCCCGCTTCCCATTCTCGTTTCTGCAGGTTTTTTTGTAATCGGTTTGTCAGGAAAAATTCTGATCCAAACTCTTCCGCCTCTTTGCGTAAAATGCGTGATCGCGCGTCTTGCGGCTTCGATCTGGCGGCTCGTAACCCAACCCGTACTCATTGAACTTAATCCAAACTCGCCAAACGATATCCGTGTACCAGCATGCGCGTTTCCCTTCATCGTACCCCTGTGTTGTTTTCTGTATTTTGCTCTTCTTGGAACTAACATAAACCTCCATATAATTTGCGGGGAGATAACAAAATTTTCGCTGGTCGCACTACGGCCGAAGATTTGATGAAAAGAATGAGCTTTATCCGTCTGCGATCCAAGAAAATTTTCGTTATCGACCTCAGCAAATTACTATTCATTTTTATTTCCCTTCTGGTTTATTTATCCAGACCTTTACTCCGATATAACCTTTTTTTGTTAAAGACGGAACACTCGCAAAATTTATGTGTTCCCGAATTGTTGACAGGGGAACAGTACCCCTTTGCGCCTTTTCCCGTCTTCCGATTTCTGCGCCCGCGATTCTTCCTGATAAAACGATTTTTACTCCTTTGGCGCCTGCACCCATAACTTTTTCGACCGTTTGCATCATAACTTTTTTGTGTCTTACCCTTCTAATCAATTGGTCCGAAATATTTTTTGCGACTAAATACGCATCTAAATTTGGTTCTTTTACCTGCTCTACCCTAATATCGATTTTCGGATTATTCTTGCCCTCTTTTTTAAATGGTAAAACTGTTAATAAGAATTTTTCGAGCTCTTCTAATCCCGCACCGGATTTCCCGATCACGATTCCCGGTCGCGACACGTACGCTGTAATTCTCAGGCTATTTATCGACCGTTCGATTTCAATTTTTGCTACGCCTGCGTGTGATAACCTATCCATCAATGCTTTCCTGATTTTATAATCTTCTAAAAGAAGATCTTTATATCTTTTTTTAGCGAACCAGACGCTACTCCAGTTATAAATTGTTCCAAGTCTTAAGATTTGTGGATTAACTTTTTGTCCCATTTTTGACCTCCTTTAACAACTTGTCCTGATCCGGCTTTGCCGGACGAAGGACAACCATTATGTGACTACTTCTTTTTTTATACGGATGAACGCGACCCCTTGTCGAAGGCCGAAATCTTTTAAGCGTCGGCCCCTCATTGACTTCGATCCGATCAACCAGAAGCGTGTTCTTATTAAGTTTTCCGTTGTGTACCGCGTTTGCGACCGCGCTCTTTAAGGTTTTTTCTATATCGATCGCAGCTCTTTTCTCCACTGTCGAAAGTAAAATTAATGCTTTTTCGACCGAAATATTCTTAATCGCCGATGCGACTAATCTTATTTTTCGAGGAGATATTCTTACTGATTTACTTCTAGCTACAATTTCCATATTTTTAAGTCTTTGAAATTTCTCTTGCGACTACTCTTCCGTGACTTCTAAATGTTCTGGTCGGTGAAAATTCACCCAAGCGATACCCAACCATTGCTTCAACAACAAAAACATTAATAAAATTCCGGCCGTTATGAACCATAAACGTGTGACCCACAAATTCCGGCGGAATCTGACTCGACCGTTTCCACGTTTTAATCGGCGTTTTATCTCCACTCTGTTTTTGCATCATAACTTTTTTCATTAATTTCTTATCTATGTATGGTCCTTTTTTTGTTGATCTGCTCACTATTTTTTCCTCCTTGTAATAATATATTTATCTGAATATTTACCCTTTTTTCGCGTTTTTCCAACAGCCGGTCTCCCATAAAAAGTTTTTGGTGTGGACATTCCGATACCGCTTCTACCTTCTCCTCCTCCGTGAGGATGAGATCTTGGGTTTTGCGCAACTCCGCGAACAGATGGCCTAATTCCCATTCTTACCTTGCGGCCCGCTGTTCCAAAAACTTCGTTTTTCCATTCTATATTACCAAGTTGTCCGACCGTCGCAAAACATCCTACTCTTACCCTCCGCATTTCTCCCGAGGGAAGTTTTAAATGCACCATGCCTTCTTCTTTAGCTGTAACAACAGCCGATGTTCCGGCGCTTCGCGCAAGCTGAGCACCCTTACCCGGTGTTAATTCAACACTATGAACAATAGTGCCAAGCGGCATAAGCTCAAGCGGCATCGCGTTTCCGATTTTTGGATCGATATCTATTTTACCCGAAACGATAACAGTATTTAGCTTCAATCCTTCCGGTTTTAAAATATACCTTTTTTCACCGTCTGCGTATTGAACAAGCGCTATATCAGCACTTCTATTCGGATCGTATTCGATCGATACAACTCTTCCCGAAACTCCAAGCTTATCGCGTCTAAAATCAATAGTCCTCAAATATCTTTTATGTTGGCCTCCCTGATGGCGTACAACAACCTGACCTGAATTATCCCGACCTGAATTTTTTTTCTTAATTATCTTTAATTTTTTCATATATTTTATCCTGAGCCTTGCCGAAGGATTATTTTACGGTCTCAAAAAGACCGATTTTTTCACCCGTTTTAAGTCTTACTATCGCTTTTTTCCAAGATGATCCCAAAACTTCTTTTCTCCGATTTCCTTGCCTCTTTTTCTTGCCCTTAACAATACTCGTCGAAACAGAAACGACATTTACCTTAAATTTATTTTCAACCGCTTTCTTAATCATCCCTTTATCCGCTTCTTTTGCTACTTCGAACGTAAATTTACCAGTTCCCGCGTCTGCCATCGATTTTTCAGTAACGATCGGTCTTATTAAAATATTTTGTAAATCCATAATTATTCTCACCTTTCAAAATGTTTTTCGATTACAGGCATCGATTCGTCCATTAAAAGGAGCATCTTGCTCGCTAATATTTCATACGCATTTAATTGATTCGCGTAAGTAATGTCTAATCCTTCTATGTTTCTTGCCGCCCTGTAAACATTTTCGACCTTGCCCGGCAAAATCAAAATAGTATCGGTTTTTTTAGTATCAAGACCCAAATTTTTAATAACACCTGCTATTTCTTTAGTTTTTGGTTTTATACCGCCAAGTCCTGACAAAATTTTTATTTCGTTGTTTTTATACATTAAAGACAATGCCGAAGATAATGCCGCTTTTCTCATTTTTTTAGTAAGCTTTAAAGAATAATCTCTGGGTTTTGGACCAAAAACGATTCCTCCGTGAACAAAAATCGGGGCGCGAATCGCACCGTGTCTTGCCCTTCCGGTCCCTTTTTGCTTGTAAATCTTTCTGGTCGACCCTCTTACTTCTCCGCGCGTTTTGGTCGATGCTGTACCTTCTCTTTGATTAGCTAAATATACTCGTACGGCTTGCGAAAGAAGCTGCCTATTTACTTTTACCCCAAAAATTTCTTTAGACAAACTAATCTTTTTGACAACTTTACCTTTTATGTCAAAAACCTCGATCTGTAATCCACTAACTCTTTGAACAGCTGGTTTCTTAGCTGTTTTTAAAGCAGATGACCGAACCGTTTTTACCGTTCCTCCTGTTCTAGGTTTTGAGCTTTGCACTTTGGTTTTGAGCTTTGCACTTTGATCTTTGATTTTATTTATCGGCATTTTTTTCCTCCTGAATTTCTGTTTTTATCTCTTTTGACTCTTCTTTATAAAGAGGAATGAATTTCTTAGCTTCTCCTGTTTTTTTGATTACTACAAAACTGTTTTTGAATCCGGGAATTAGTCCTTTGATTAAAACCTTATTTTCTAATACACCAACGACCTGCAAATTTTTAACTGTGACATTTTCGGCACCCATTTTTCCTGCCATTCTCTTACCCTTATATACTCTTCCCGGAGTAGTCGATTGTCCGATCGATCCCGGCGCTCTTTCCCGGTCTGATTGACCATGGGTCCTCGGTCCTCCCTTAAAATGATATCTTTTAACCCCGCCCGCAAACCCTTTACCTTTAGAAACACCCGAAACATCGATAATATCTCCCGGCTTTAAAACATCCAAGACTTTAATTAAATCCCCCGGTTTTATATTCAGAACATCTTCTTCACTAACTCTTACTTCCCTTAAAAGTAAAGGAGCAGTTTTTAAACCCGCTCCTTTTACGTTTCCCAAAACCGATTTATTTGAATGTTTTTTGCTCCCAAAACCGATTTGAACGGCGTTGTAGCCGTTCTTTTCTTTAGTTTTAATCGCGGTAATCGGATTATCCATAAGAAAAACTTCCGTTACCGGAATTCTTTTTCCATCCTCTAAAAAGCGATGTGTTTGATCGATTTTTTGTCCAATAATTGCGTTTATCATACGTCCCAACAAAAAAGGTAGCCCACTTGGCTACCTATTATTTTTAAACCCTTGTGAGCTTTAAGGTTCTAGGCTTTAAACCACCTCCATATATTCATCACATTGTATAATATTTAGAAATCGAATGCAAGCTATTCAAAAATTTTACTAAGCGAGGAGTACGTTTTTTCGCCGGAACGAATGATAGTAAATAATTTATTATAAAAACAAAAAAAGCGACTAATTATTAGGCACCATCTGGACTAACAAAACTAGGCGCGGTGACAAGAAAAAGCGTATTCCCAAGCGAAAGAAAAAGAAGTCTACATTTTTATCTCAATGTCTACTCCAGCCGGTAATTCCAAATGAGTAAGGCTGTCGATCGTCTTGTCAGTCGGCGAAACAATGTCTATAAGTCTTTTGTGAATTCTAATTTCAAAGTGGTCTCTAGCATCCTTATCTATAAAAGGAGATTTATTAATGGCGTAAACACTCCGTTGAGTCGGCAGGGGAATCGGACCTACGACCTTAGCTCCGGTTCTTATTGCCGTATCTAAGATTTGCTGACAGCAAGAATCGATGATTCTCGCGTCATAACTTTTTAAACGTACTCTAATTCTTCCTTTAGGCATGAGTTTAAAAAAACACCAGTTTGATAAGGTGCTAGGCGATTATTTTTGAGATTACTCCTGCTCCGACTGTTTTTCCGCCTTCGCGGATAGCGAATCTCAAACCTTCTTCGAGTGCGATCGGGGAAATAAGTTTTACCGTCATTTTTGTGCTATCTCCCGGCATAACCATTTCGACGCCTTTCGGGAGGGCTACTTCTGCAGTCACATCAGTTGTTCTAATATAGAATTGGGGCCTGTAACCCGTAAAAAATGGTGTGTGTCGACCCCCCTCCTCTTTGGCTAAAATATAAACTTCTGCTTCAAATTCCTTGTGTGGAGTAATGCTTCCTGGCTTTGCGATAACTTGTCCTCTTTCGACGTCTGCCTTTTCAACCCCTCGGAGTAAAATTCCGACGTTGTCGCCCGCCTGCGCGTCGTCTAATTGCTTTCTGAACATCTCGACACCTGTTACGACCGATTGTTTTGTGGCTTTAATTCCGACGATTTCGACAGGATCGTTAATTTTAATCTTGCCCCGGTCGATTCTTCCGGTAACGACTGTTCCGCGTCCTTTAATCGAAAAAACATCTTCAACCGGCATTAAAAATGGCTTATCCGTGTCTCTTGTTGGGGTAGGGATATCGTTATCAACCGCGTCCATAAGAGCTAAAATTTGTTTTTCTGCTTCCGCATCGCCTTCTAAAGCTTTTAAGGCCGATCCCCTGATAATTGTAACTTTATCTCCGGGATACTTATATTTTGTCAAAAGCTCTCGAACTTCCATTTCAACCAGATCCAAAAGCTCTGCGTCAGAAACCATGTCGCATTTATTTAAGAAAACTACGATCGCCGGAACTCCGACCTGGTATGCCAATAAAATATGTTCCCTTGTCTGTGGCATCGGGCCGTCTGGAGCTGAAACTACTAAAATCGCGCCGTCCATTTGAGCGGCACCGGTAATCATGTTTTTGATGTAATCTGCGTGTCCTGGGGCGTCGATGTGTGCGTAGTGTCTTTTTTCTGTTTCGTATTCGATATGGGTGATATTGATTGTGACTCCTCTTGCTTTTTCTTCTGGGGCGTTGTCGATGTCTTCGTACTTCTTTGCAGTTGCCATTCCCTTCTTAGAAAGAACAGTCGCAATCGCTGCGGTTAAGGTTGTCTTACCATGGTCGACGTGACCGATAGTCCCGATATTTACGTGTGGTTTTTTTCTTTCAAATTTTCCTTCTGCCATATTATTTACAACAAAAATATATTCCTAATCTTTTTTAAGGATAAATGGAATATACAATATTTTTCACCCGCCGTCAAGACCCAAAATCAGTATTTTTCGACCAATCATGTTTGTCAGACATAAAAAAACCTTCACATTTATAATAAACTTGTCCTGTATCTGGATGTACTACTGCATGAAAACTTTTCTCCAGTCCGTCTTTTCCCCAAGGAATTCGAAAACGGGCTCTATCCCCATAAAAATCGATTAATTGAACTTTCTTGCCGCCTTCCGCAAAATCAGGAATCTCGCCCCGCAAAACTTTCGAAGCAAATTCCTCCAATTCTTTTGCAGGGGAGATATAAATTTCTCTACAAATTCGAGTCTTGATACTTATCAATCTTTCTAGCATATAGCTTGCTATTATACATAAATTAATAAAAAATGAAAAATGTTTTGATATAATCAAGTAATCAACGGGTGTGAAGTTTGCAATCCGCCGGAGAAATATAAAAAACTCGATATTAAAGAATATAAATATTGGAAAATAGGATTGCAGGAAGATCAATACTATTTAGGCAGATGTGTAATTTTACTGAAAAGACATCTCGAAGATTTTTTTGACATTAACGAAAACGAATTAAAAGAGTTGTTTAAAATTACCAAAAATTTAAGAGATGTCGTAAAAAAAGTTTTCGGCGCCGATATGTTTAATTACGCGACTTTGGGAAATGTTGAAAGGCACGTTCATTTACATTTTATTCCGCGCTATTCTAAAAAGGTTGTTTTTAAGGGAATAGCTTTCGAAGACAAAAATTGGGGCAAAAACTACGCTCCTTATAATAAAAACTTCAAAATCCCAAAAAATGTATTAATGAAAATAAAAGATACAATTAAATCAGCCTCTGAAATACTTTAATGATATATATCATTAAAGTGAATACATAATTTTATACAGAGCTTCCAAAAGAACGAGGAACACTAAGGTGATTAGGACTTAATTTTGTAATTCTGATATAGTCATGACGATCCATGGGTTCAAGTAAGGAGGATTCATGATCCTCTACAGAGTCTCCCAATTGTGATTTGAGATATTTTGCAATATTAAAAGAGCTTGTCCCGTGTCCAATTAAAGGACGCTCTCTCATTGTTAGAAGTAATCCTCCCACCGATAAGGAATTATACCAATGCTCAATGGCTTCACAAACTTTATTAAATCCAAGTACTTCATCAATTAAATAGAGACCGTTAACACAAGTAATTAAATCAACATCAGGCGGTATTGGATAGCTTATCACATTTCCCTTACTAATAATTAATGCCCCATCGTAAGAAATTTGATCTTCCGGCGTTTTGATATCTATATCTATGCCTCTTATTTCAAGTTTATTGAGAAAGAGAGAAGAATAAGAATGGACGAAATCTCTACCAATATTAAAATCACCGCAACACATATCGTACCATTTAAAAAATCCTTTCTCTCTAATAAATTTTCTAGAAATACTAGGCAAATCAAGATCAATGAGATAGCTGTATTCCAATAATCCTCTATCTCTTCTGTAATTTGGCCTTTTCTTTTCTTGTTCCTTTATCGCAGCAATCAGCATGCTATCTGTTTTAAAATAATCTGTTTCCATAATGGGAATTGTAGAAGAGTTAGATTCCAGAGTCAATTAAAAAGAGCCCAAAGCAATTTAATGAAAAATTAGAAATAAAATGATAGCGATTGCGGTGAAAAAAGAGACGATCGAAAAACCAATCGCGATCCACCTGAAAAATTCATAATTTTTTGGCTTAGTGGTTTCGGATTTTTTTGAAGATTCTTCCATGTAAAAGAAAATCCCTACTGTTTGGCAATAAAGTAATTAAGTAAAAAATATAAAACTATAACTACTATAACAAGAACCGTTATTAATAATATTAATGATAAAGACAAAAAGTAATTTATTTTTGAAAGCCTTCTGTACCAAGGAAAAGACACCCCTAAATCTGCTGTTATAAAATTTTTTCCTGTTATTCTATTAATTTCTGATGTAATTAAATTTACATTTTTTAAAGACACTGAGGGAATACAAATTAAATTTCCCCAAACACCCGGAAAATCTAAAAGAGAACCATCTTTAATAGGAAGACCCAAAAATTTCATAGGATATTTATTCATGACTTTTGGATCAAAAAACTCTATAAATAAATCAGATAAGCCAAAAATTCTTCCCACAATACCCTTTCTTACAAAAACACCTCTTATCGATTCCGCGGGAATTATATACCTTTTTCCTGTAAAGTGGTTTATAAGCATTTCTTTTTCATTAAAAACTAAACCGAATCTTGCTTTTATCAAATAGAAAAAGACTATTAATGAAACGAATGCAAACGCCTCGATAAGATCAATCAAGGAATTTCTCTTAAAAGCGATGACTATAAAAAGAATAAAACCAGAAGTAAAAACAATCCAATAAGGCAAGATCCAAAAAAAACTAACAGGATTAAATTTTCTCATTTTCCTAGTAATATTATATATAATCCATCGAACTAAATCTCACTAAAGATTTTTCCATAAATAAGAATTATTAAGGCTAAAATTGCCATTATGGCGCCGAAGAAAAATGTCCATTGCGGGCCAAAACTTGTCCATAAAATTCCTCCGATAAATGATGCAAAAAAACCACACAAGGCTATTCCCATTTGGTAAACCCCAAAATATGTTCCCGATTCTCTCTGCTCGACAAATTCACTGATATACGCTCTAGAAACTCCGTCTGTGAATGCTATGTAAATTCCGTAGACTGGAAAAACGATCCAAACCCATAGAGGATTATTAATTATTCCAAAAACAAAATACACAAACGCAAAAACGATTAATCCGAACGCAAAAACTTTTCGCGCGCCGATTTTATCAGCGAGTCTTCCACCCGGTGTCGAAAAAATGGTTTGCGAAAGATTATATAAAACATAGGTTAAAACGACTAAAACCGTTGTTAATCCAAGTTGTTTTGATCTTAAAATTAAAAATGCGTCCGAACTGTTGCCAAGCGCAAAAATCATACTGATTATAAAAAATAATTGAAATTTTGAATTCAAACCTCGCCATCTAAGTTTTATTTTTATTTTTTCTCCTGTTTTCTCTTGTCTCTTTTCTCTGACAAAAATTATTAAAAGTAAAACTCCGATAAAAGAAGGGATAAACGCAAGGAAAAAAATCGTCCTTATATTTTCATTAAAATATGTTAAAAGAAGGATCGCTAATAATGGTCCCAAGACCGCCCCCGCCGAATCCATCGCGCGGTGAAAACCGAAAATATAACCTTTATTCTGCGACGTGGTATTTTGTAAAAGGAGTGAATCGCGCGCCGCAGTCCTGACTCCTTTTCCCAATCTATCGATAAACCGCGCAAAAAGAACAAAAGGCCAGGAATACGCAAATCCGATTAACAATTTAGAAATTGAGCCTAATCCGTATCCCCCGATAACAAAAATTTTTCGCTTTTGTGCTTTGTCCGAAATATATCCCGAAACAAATTTCATTACCGACGCTGTCGCCTCGGCAATCCCCTCGATTAAACCAACTATTGAGATCGGGGCACCCAAAACCGAAGTCAAAAATATCGGAATAATCGGATAAACCATTTCCGAGGCCGTGTCGTTGAAAAAACTAACCAATCCCAAAACAAAAACATTCTTCGGAATCTTTTTAAACATACTTTAATTCTACCTCTTTTAGTCAACGGGGAGAAATAAAACGAGAAGTTACCTTATCTTTTTATACATAAAAACGTGATCTATGTATTTTCCTCTTCTCAAAATTCCCTCAGGAAGTCTTCCGTATTCTTTAAATCCGAAGCTCTTATACATTTTCTCAGCTAAATCATTTCCTCCGAAAACACCGAGCGTGATAATTCTAAGTCCCAGAAGCTCTTTTTCTGCTTCTTTTAAAGCAAATTCCATTAATAACCTTCCGATTCCTTCTCCCCGAAATTCTTTTGCGACTATTATCCCGAATGTACCCTCATGGTTCTCAACTTTATCTCTTAGATGAATGTCTGCTACTCCGATAAGTTTATCTTCGAAAAACGCATGAAGTTTCACTGCTGTTCCCTTTTCAACTTTATTAAGCTCCTCCTTAAGATATTTTTCTTCCTCCTCGACACTAATTTCCTCCCCTTGAAATCGTATAAATGATTTTTCTTTTGAAATTTCATTTATTAGCCTTCGCATTTCCGGAGCGTCATATCTTGTAACATATCTGATTACTATTTTATTCTCCTTTTTTGTTGTTCCTTCAAAAACCACTCTTCCTTGTTTCATATATTCCAAGATTTTTTAAACCTCTCGGGTAAATCTATTCCCGCTTCTCTAAGCATTACAACAAGCTGACCTTGATGAAGATGTTCATGACTTAATAGTGATATTATCGACTCGATATTATCTTTAATTTGATCTTCGTCAAAATCTCTAAGTAATTCCTCCAAAACAACAAGCTGTGATTTTAATAATTTTTTTAATTCTTCTGTCTCAATATCTTTCTTATTAAGAATCTTGCCTTTTTGCAGTAAAACTCCAAACTGTTGATTATTGTTTTTTGTTAATTTTCGATAAATAAGTATCTGTTGTTGTGACAATGCATTGAAATTGAAAAGCAATCGACTGAAAAGTAAATTTTGAATTTTTGGGAGTGAAAGAAAGAATATTATTCTGTTCTGCCTGTTCTAAAATTTCAATTGTATTATTCCTCGCCCATTTAAAAGAGTTAAAAATTATTTCAAGCAAAGAATTTCTAAAATTCATATAACTATGCTGAGATTATATTTCAGAAGAATAATTTCTGCAAGAAAATGATTATCTCTCCCCGACTCTGCCGGTAAATGTGGATTTGGCGAGCATCTGCTCGATTATGTTTCGCGGAACTTCTTCGTAATGTGATGGTTCCATATAGTAGCTGGCACGACCTTGAGACATTGATCGAAGCGTTGTCGCGTAACCCGAAAGTTCAGCGAGTGGAACCATTGAAAGTATAATCGTCGCCTTTGCCCTTTCTTCTGTTCCTAAAATCTGTGCCCTTTTTGCAGACAAATCACCGATCACATCTCCCATAAATTCCGATGGCGTTGTAACTTCTACCTTCATTATCGGCTCCAAAAGTGTAATCTCTGCTTTTTTAACGGCTGATTGTAAAGCCATGCTGGCCGCGATCTTAAACGCGATATCCGAAGAGTCGACGTCGTGATAACTTCCGTCGTAAAGCGTAACTGTCATGTCAACCAAAGGGTATCCAAGAAGAGCTCCGTTTTCCATCGATTCTTTAGATCCTTTTTCGACCGAACCGATAAACTCCTGCGGAATCGCTCCTCCCTTAATCGCATTGACGAACTCATTTCCTTCGCCTCTGGGTTTTGGCTCAACGCGCAAGAAACAATGCCCGTATTGTCCGCGTCCTCCGGACTGCCGAATATATTTTCCCTCTGCTTCGGCTTTAATTTTTACTGTTTCTTTGTAGGCTACCTGCGGTGCTCCTACATTTGCCAAAACATTAAATTCGCGCTTCATCCGGTCGACCATAATTTCTAGTTGCAATTCTCCCATTCCCGAAATTATAGTTTGACCCGTCTCGTGATTTGTTTTGATTCCAAATGTCGGGTCTTCTTCGGATAATCTTTTAAGCGCAAATCCAAGTTTTTCCTGATCTGCTTTAGTTTTTGGTTCGATCGCGAGCGAAATAACAGGTTCCGGAAAAGTAATTTTTTCTAAAATTATCGGTTGTTTTTCGTCACAAAGCGTATCTCCTGTTCCTGTTTCTTTTAATCCAACTAAAGCAACTATTTCTCCTGCAAGCGCCTCTTTTATTTCCTCTCTATGGTTTGCGTGCATCAGAAGAATTCTTCCAATTCTCTCAGTTGTGTTTTTTACACTATTATGAATATACGATCCTGACGCGATTGTTCCCGAATATACTCTGAAATATGTAAGTCTTCCGACGTGCGGATCGATCTGGATTTTAAAAGCAAGACCGGCGATTGGTCCTTTTGGATCAGACTCCCGTGTTTCCTCTTCTCCTGTTTTTGAGTTTAATCCTTTTATAGGAGGTGTCTCCAAAGGCGATGGTAAATAATCTATAACAGCATCCAAAAGCGGCTGAACCCCTTTATTCCGAAGTGAAGATCCGGCATAAATCGGCACTAATTTATACGCTATTACCGCTCTTCTTAAAGCATCTTTTAATTCTTTTACTGTAGGTTCTTCGTTAGCAAGATATTTTTCTAGTAATACATCATCTGTTTCTGCAATTTTTTCGATTAGTTTGTGACGATATTGTTCGACCTCGTCTTTCATTTCTGACGGAATTTCATCTTTCGTCTCGTATTTTGCCCCGAGTTCATCCGATCCCCAGATAAGAACTTTTTTTGTTAAAAGATCGACAATGCCTCTAAAAGTTTGCTCTGCGCCGACCGGTAAAACCATAATCGCAGGGTTTGCTCCGAGTCTGTCTTCGATCGATTTAACCGTCGCCAAAAAGTCCGCGCCGAGTTTGTCCATTTTATTAACAAAACAAATTCTCGGGACTTTATATTTATCTGCCTGTCGCCAGACTGTTTCGGATTGGGACTGAACTCCTTCTTCTGCGTCTAAAACTGTGATGCCACCATCTAAAACACGAAGAGATCTCTCGACTTCGGCTGTAAAATCAACGTGTCCGGGAGTATCGATAATATTTATTCTGTATAAATCTTTTTTTCCTTGACTTGTTAAATCCGAGTGAGTCCAAAAAGCGGTTGTAGCAGCCGAAACGATCGTAATTCCGCGCTCTCTTTCCTGCTCCATCCAGTCCATAACTGTTGTTCCCTCGTCGATGTCGCCGATCTTGTAGGTTCTGCCCGTATAAAACAAAATACGTTCTGTCGTTGTAGTTTTACCGGCGTCGATATGTGCAATAATTCCGATGTTTCGGATTTTATTTAAATCCGTTTCTCTTTTCTCGTCTGCCATATAAAAAACTCAAATCTTAGATCTTTGAGATTTGAGATTGTCCAAAGTATATCATAATTTATCCTCAGATTCTATAGTTTAAATAAACAAAGCGCAAAAACTAAGTGATTATTTTTTTGTTTTTTGTTAAAATGGCAAAGTGAATAAAATATTTTTATTTATCATCTTAGTTGTCGCCGGAGTTTCTGCTATACTAATATTTGCCAATAAAACAAATATAAAAATGCCAGACTTAAAAGGAGAAAGCACCAGTTCCGATCAAACACAAGTCTTAACACCAACTCAAGTTGTTTCAGAGCCTTCTGTAAATTCCCCGACTGTTTCTCCTACGCCAGAGGAAAATAAAATATCCAAAGCCGTAATTAAAACAAGTAAAGGCGATATAACGCTCACTCTTTTTTCTGACAAAGCCCCAAACACAGTGAAAAATTTTTCCGATAAAGTAAAAAGTGGATTTTACAACAATTTAACTTTTCACCGAGTCGAAGATTGGGTTATTCAGGGAGGGGACCCATCTGGTAATGGAACCGGCGGCGGGAAAATGCCGACTGAATTAAACAGTGAACCCTTTATTGTCGGGTCTTTGGGAGTTGCAAGAGGACAAGATATTAAAGTTTCCAATGATGCGCAGTTTTTCATCACAAAAACCGACGCTTCATGGCTCAACAACCAATACACAAATTTTGGAATCGTAACTTCGGGAATGGATGTTGTTAAGAAAATCGAAATCGGGGAGAAAATTCTGGGAATTTCGATTGGAAATTAGTATCTACCGATAACCTCGTGATCTGGGCTTTTTGCTTTTATCACTTCTACAGAAATTTTCCTTGCTTCTTCTGCTACTGGCAAACCTAGGCTCTGTGATCCTCCACCAATAAGTATTCTTCTTCCAAAGGAAGCAAGAAAACCAGCGTCTAATTGTTCAAAATCTCCTTTCTTTCTAAGTTCTATTAATGTTTCCCAAAGACCATCCTTAATAACTAATCCTTCATGAGGAGAACCTATATCTGTGACAATAACATTTTCTCCAATTCTTACAAATTTGATGCGAACATCATCTTCTGGAGGTATATATTCTGGCGACATATTTTTACCAACGGAAGTGGGCAAAAGCTTTATTGGCTTCGGCTTGTTTTTGAACAACGTCTCTTTTTTTAATCGCAGCACCCAAATTTTGTGACGCATCTAAAAATTCTGCTGCTAATTTTTCACCGAAACCACGGTAATCCTTGCTTGATCTCGCTTTTGCCGCGGCGATTATCCATCGCATCGCGAGCGAAACTCTTCGATCTCCTCTGACTTCTGCCGGAACCTGGTATGATGCTCCACCGACTCTCCTTGGCTTAACTTCGATTTTTGGCCCAACGTTTTGGATCGCGAGTTCAAAGACATCGACCGGGTTTTTTTGCTGTTGTTTTATTTTTTCCAATGAACCATAAAAAACCTTCTCTGCTGTCGTTTTTTTACCATCTTTCATAATTTTATTTATAAAAATCGCAACTAGACGGTTTTTATAAATTTTGTCCGGTTCTATTATTCTTTTTTCGGTTTTTTTGTGTCTCATATTTATTTAGATTTTTTGAAATTAGAATTTCTTGATTTACTTGATCTTGAGTATTTAATACTTTGATCGATCGAAAATTCAAAAACTCAAGAACTCGATCTCAAGAAAATCTAACTTCTCACTTCAAAAATTCAATTCTATACTGTCTGCGCAGTCGGTGCCGCAGGCGCAACTCTTTGAGGAGTTCCTCCACCGCGCTTTGTTCCATATTTACTTCTCGATGTTTTTCTTCCTTCAACGCCCAAAAGATCATATTTTCCGCGGACAATATGATATTTAACTCCCGGTAAATCTTTAACTCTTCCACCTTTCACTAATACGATTCCGTGTTCCGAGAGCGAATGTCCGACTCCCTGAATATAGGCTGTGACTTCCATTCTGTTTGAAAGCTTAACCCTCGCGACTTTTCTTAAAGCCGAATTCGGTTTTTTCGGCGTCATCGTTTTTACCAAAGTGACAACTCCCCGTTTTTGAGGGGAAGCTATATTTGTATAAACGCGGTCTTTAGCATTAAATAACCTTCTCATCGCCATTGATCGGGTTTTCTTAACTTTTCTTTTTCTTCCTCTTTTAGACAATTGTGATAATGTCGGCATGTTCCTTCCTTTCAGTCAGTCAAATTCAAAACTTAAATCGCAAATTTCAAAATTAAATCTTAAAGCTTAAAACTTTTACTTTTAAGTTGTAATTTTTGATCTTTGATTTTTGACCTTTGAGTTTCTTATTATACCTTATCAGCCCTAGTTCCTTCAACCGGAATTAGGCGTCCGATAATAACATTTTCTTTAAGTCCGATAAGCTTATCCTCGCGACCTTCGAGTGCAGCTTCGGTTAAAACTTTTGTCGTCTCCTGGAACGACGACGCAGATAACCACGAATCCGAGAATAAAGCGGCTTTTGTAATACCCAAAACAACTCTTCTTCCGGTCGCCGGTTCTGCACCTTGGGCGATCATTTCTTTGTTTATTTCTTCAAATCTCGTTTTTGTAATAAAGTCGCCGGGGATAAACGATGTATCGCCGACTGTTTCAACAATCACTTTGTCCGACATTTTGCGTAAAATTACTTCGAAATGTTTATCGTTTATCGCGATTCCCTGTGATTCATAAACTCTTTGAGCTTCATTTACGATATATTGTTGTGTTTGAGTCAACCCTCTAACTTTGAGTACTTCTTTTGGATCAAGATGTCCTTCGGCCAGAGGAGTCCCGGCCACAACGTCATCGCCGTCTGCGATCAAGAGTTCTGCCGCGAGTGGAACAAAATATTCGCGCTCTTCGATCGGCTTTATCTTTGTGTTTTTAATTTTTACGACATATCCATCGTCTCTTGTTTCAATTTTTGCCTTACCGCTAATCTCTGTGATCGGGGAAAGGTTTTTCGGTGTTCTCATCTCGAACAATTCCTCAACCCTCGGAAGACCTTGGGTAACGTCTGACATTACAACTCCTCCGAAATGTCTAACCCTCATTGTGAGTTGTGTTCCCGGCTCTCCGATCGATTGCGCCGCAACAACTCCAACGGGTATACCAAGCTCAACTTTTCTTCTTGTCGCAAAATCCCAACCATAGCAGTTAGCACACAAACCGTATAAATGTTTACACGTTAAAGGAGACCTGACAATAACTTCCTTTACCTCGCTGTCTATTATTGCTTTTGCCTTCTCTTCTGTTATCTCCTCATTTTTCTTAACGATAATTTTCTTTGTTTTTTTGGAATGTATATCGTTTAAAGCCAATCTTCCGATTAACCGATCGGCAAACGACGCCCTGCTCTTTTCTTCCGGAATCGTTATTCCCTCTGTTGTTCCACAATCTTCATTTCTTATAATAACGTCGTGTGCTACATCGACTAACCTTCTTGTTAAATAGCCCGCGTTTGCTGTTTTTAAAGCCGAGTCTGTTAATCCTTTTCTCGAACCCCTGGCCGATGTAACATATTCAAAAATTGACAAACCTTCTCTGAAGTTTGACTTAATCGGAAGTTCGACAATTTTACCCAACGGGTCTAAAATAAGACCCCGGATCGCCGACAACTGTTTTAACTGATCTTTACCGACCCTTGTTCCTTCGGAATCGATAAATGTTTTGATCGGATTCGTCGATTTTAAACTATTCCATGTAAGTTCTGCGATCGCGTCTGTTGTTTTAAGCCAAGTATCATTTGATAATCTTTTCCTCTCATCGAGCGTAATAAGTCCTGATTGATATTCGTCGCTTATCTCTGAAATCTTCGTTTCTGCATCTTCGATAAGTTTCTCTTTTTCCGGAACCATCTGATTATCAAAAACCGATACCGAAACTCCGGAAATCGTCGCGGCGTAAAATCCGAGGTTTTTAATATTATCGATAAGCTCCGCTACTTCCCCAGATGTGCACGCTGCGATCGCTGTTGTTACAATTTTTCGAATTGTTGAAGCCTTAACAGCTTGATTGATAAAACCTAGAGCTTTCGGAAGTTTTTCGTTAAACATTAATCTTCCGACTGTTGTTTCGGTTATTTTATTTTCGACCCGGACATTAATCGGTTCGCGTAAATTTATTTTATTTAGCGAATGTGCCAAAAATACTTCGTTTATATCTGCAAAACACGAAGTCTCTTCTTTTCTGTATCTTTCATCCATTGTTGTCAAAAAGAAAACTCCGACAGCCATTTCTCTGTTTGGAAGCGTAATCGGATTACCGTCGGCCGGTTTCAATAAGTTGAAACTTGGCATCATAAGTTTAATCGCCTCTTCCTGGGCTTTTTGCGAGAGTGGAATATGAACTGCCATTTGATCGCCATCAAAATCCGCGTTGTATCCCGAACAAACGCATGGATGAATACTAATCGCCGATCCTTCGATCAAAACCGGATAAAATGCTTGAATACCAAGTTTATGAAGTGTCGGTGCGCGGTTTAATAAAACCGGATGATTTTTTGTTATCTCTTCCAGAATATCAAAAACTTCCGGCGGCTTTTTTTCGATATACCGTTTTGCCGATTTTATGTTCGGTGCGTAACCCCGGACTATTACCTCCCGAAGAACAAAGGGTTTAAACATCTCAAGCGCCATATCTTTCGGAAGACCGCATTGCGAAAGTGACAAGTTCGGGCCTACGACGATTACGGAACGACCAGAATAATCAACCCTTTTACCGAGTAAATTTTGTCTGAATCTTCCCTGTTTTCCACGCAACATGTCTGAAAGAGATCGAAGTGGAGACGCAACAACCTGGGTCCTTTGTGACATATCGATAAGCGTGTCAACCGATTCCTGAAGCATTCTTTTTTCGTTTCGGAGAATTATTTCGGGAGCACCAAGTGCCATTAAATGTTTAAGTCTGTTATTTCTGTTTATTATCCTTCTGTATAAATCGTTTAAGTCAGATGTCGCAAATCTCCCTCCGACTAATTGCACCATCGGCCTTAAATCCGGCGGAATTACCGGTAAAACCGTAAAAATCGTCGAAGAAACATTTACTCCGGCCTTCCTCATCATTTCAAGAAGTCTTAATCTTTTGATAATTTTTAAATATTTTGCACCACTCGCTTTTTCCGATTCACCCCGAAGAGAAACAATAAGCGAAGAAATATCAACCTTGTCTAATAATTCCAAAATCGCCTGCGCGCCGGTTTTTATCGTAAAGAAAACAGGAATCTCGTATTCCAAAAGCTTGAAATATTCGTCTTCCGAAAGAACACTTCCTACTTTAAGACTTTTTAAAAGCTTGGAAAGTGCTTCTGCGATTTCGTCGAGCTTTTTGTTTTCGGCTTCCAGACGCTCCGAAAGTCGTGTATTTTTCTGTCTTTTAAGAAGCGCAAGCTCCTGAGTAATAAGTTGTTTTTGCTCTTTTGTAATATTTACCCCTTTTGCTTCTTTTAATTTTTCTTCTATTTCTTTATCTATCCTTTTTTCTTCTATTTCTTTATCTTTTTCCTGTTTTTTCTTTCGGTCATCGATTATTTTTGCAAATTGTGAAAGTGCGTGTTCTTTTTTCTTTTCGTCGATCGCGGTTACAAGATAAGAAGCGTAATAAATAACCGATTCCAAATTCTTTTGCGAAACATCCAGAATTAATGATAGAGAAGAAGATGGTCCTTTAAAAAACCATACGTGCGCGACAGGACAAGCCAGAGCGATATGTCCCATTCTTTCCCGGCGAACTCTCGATAACGTAACCTCGACACCGCATTTATCGCAAACGATTCCTTTATATCTTATCCTTTTATATTTTCCACAATAACACTCCCAATCTTTTGTCGGTCCGAAAATTCTTTCGTCGAAAAGACCGTCTTTTTCAGGCCGCAGTGTTCTGTAATTAATCGTTTCAGGTTTTGTAATTTCGCCATAAGACCAGTTCATTATATCCTCTTTACTCGCAAGAAGAATCTTAAGCGAACTAAAATCAACAATCATTAAATCTTTATTTTTTGGATTATTCATTACTCGCGACCTCCATTCCCTGTTCTGTTCCGGTTGTAACCTCTTTCCCACCTAAAGTTTCCTGGAGCTCTTTTGCTTCTTCCTCAACTTTTTGTTCCTCTTTTTCTTCTAAAATAGGCTCTTTTACTTCTTCTGTTACCTCTGCACCGGTTAACACAACATTAAGACCGAGCGCCTGAAGTTCTTTAATAAGAACTTTAAATGACTCTGGAACTTTGGGTGTTGGAATATCCGTTCCTTTAACGATCGCCTCAAACGCCTTTGCGCGTCCTACAATATCATCTGATTTAATCGTCAACATTTCCTGTAATATATAACGCGCCCTGTGTGCTTCGAGCGCCCAAACTTCCATTTCTCCGAGTCTCTGTCCCCCCATTTGCGCTTTTCCACCCAATGGCTGCTGTGTAACTAGTGAATACGGACCGGTCGATCTTGCATGAGTTTTATCTTCAACCATGTGAATAAGTTTCATAACGTATTCTATGCCGACAACGACTTGATTTTCGTAGGCTTTTCCCGTTCTACCGTCGTAAAGAGCCGATTTTCCGCTTTCGGGGAGACCCGCCTTTTTAATAAGAGAAAGTATTCTTTCTTCCTCTATTCTTTCGAAAACCGGAACCGCAATTTTCATTCCGAGTTTTTGTGCCGCCCATCCAAGATGCGCTTCGAGTAATTGTCCCAAATTCATACGCGCCAAAACGCTTATCGGTGAAATAAGAATATCAACCGGTGTCCCATCTGTAAGATACGGCATGTCAGAAACTGGTAAAATTTTTGAAATAACTCCTTTATTCCCGTGTCTCCCGGCGAGTTTATCTCCGACGACAATATGCCTGTATTGCGCGACTTCAACGAGGATCTTTTTTATCGTCCCCGGTTCTAATTCGTCTCCGCCTTTTCGATCGAGAATTTGAACGTTTATTACAGTTCCTCTCTCACCGTTTGGTATTCTTAAAGATGTGTCTCGGACTTCCCGCGCCTGTTCACCAAAAATCGCCCGGAGTAATCTTTCTTCTGCGGTTAACTCTGTTTCTCCTTTTGGAGCGATTTTACCGACCAATATATCTCCTGACTCGACTTCGCTCCCGACGACGATGATTCCGTCTTCGTCTAAATTTGCCAGATCTTCCTCTGAAACATTAGGAATGTCGCGGGTCGTCTCTTCTGGTCCGAGCTTTGTCTCAACGACCGACGTCTCGTATTTTTCAATGTGGATCGAAGAAAAAATGTCTTCTTTAACTAATCTTTCGGAAACAACGATCGCGTCTTCGTATCCCAATCCGTCGAGCGATGCGTACGCGATCAATAAATTTTGACCCAAAGCCAGTTCTCCAAATTGAGCAGCCGGTCCATCGATTAAGACGTCTCCTTTTTTAATTTTTTGGCCAGCATCGACTATTACTTTTTGCGTGTAACAGGTCGCCTGCGCTGTTCTTTTGAAAGTCTCGATCGAAAAAATAGCTTTTTCTCCTTTTGATCCTTTCAAAACGAGTAATTTACTATCGATCGATTCGATTTTTCCGTCAAACGGCGCCGTAACAACCCTATGCATAACTTGTGCGACCGATCCTTCCATTCCCGTTCCGACGATCGGACTCTCGGGTTTTACTAAAGGTACTGCCTGACATTGCATGTGAGTACCCATAAGCGATCTTTGCGCGTCATCGTGAGAAACAAATGGAATAAGAGAAGCCGCGCTTCCGACAACCTGTCTTGGTGTAAGATCGACATATTCGATTTTTTCTTTCTCGACTTCCAAAAATTCTCCGCTGTACCTTGCCGGAACCATTTCGTCTTCGATCCTGTTTTCGTCCGACAAAACCGTTGCGCCGGTAATATAATGCTTTGCTTCATCTTCTGCGTCGAGATAAATAATTTCATCCAAAGCTTTAACCGTTGTTTTTTTACCATTTTTCTTAACTTCTACTTCTCGATACGGCGCTTCGATAAAACCGTATTTATTGATCCTCGCGTACAAAGTTAAATAAGTTACGAGCCCTATGTTTGGTCCTTCGGGAGACCTGATCGGACAAATTCTACTATATTGAGAGCTATTAATGTCGCGGATCGAAAACGCCGCTCTTTCTCTGGAAACTCCGCCGATACCCATAACTGTCAAGCGGTTTAAATTGTCTATTTCGGATAAGGGATTTGTTTGGTCGAGGATTGTTGAAAGTTGCGAGGTCCTGAAAAATTCGTTGATCGACGCCATAATCGGTCGCGCGTTAATTAAAGAGGGGATTGACACAGGAACATCTGCCTGAATCAGGCTCATTCTTTCTTTAATGCTTCTTTCGAGTCTTAAAACACCGACCCTAAATGCGGTCGTCGCGACTAATTCTCCTACACTTCTAACTCTTCTGTTTGCGAGACTGTCGATATCATCGATTATTCCTTTTCCGGAAAGCAGTAAAATAAGATAATTTATCGCCCCGATTATATCGTCGATTGTTAAAACACGTTCTTCCGAGAACCTAAACCCCGGCGTTTCGTTTAATTTCTTGTTTATTTTATATCTTCCAACCATTCCCAAATCATATCTTCTGCTATTGAAAAAAAGACTCGTTATGTTTTCTCTAACTTTTTCGAGAACGATCGGTTCTCCCGGATGCATTTTTTTGAAAATTTCGACAACCGCTTCTGCCTCTGTCGTGGTTTCGTCTTTTTCGAGTGTGTTTTTTATGTGTTCGTCTTTGTCTTCTGAGTCAATTTCCTTGAAGCTTTCTTTTAGTTGATCATTCGAGGAAATTCCGAGGGCCCTTAAGAATGTCGTTACTAAAAACTTTCTTCTTCTATCGATCTTTACTGTGATCGTCGCGTGTCTAGTCGTCGAAAACTCGAGCCACGAACCATGAATCGGTCTTATTTCGGCGTTATAAAGCATTTTTCCGGTAACGGGGTCTGCGACGGCAGTAAAAAATACTCCCGGAGATCTGACTAATTGATTAACAACCGCTCTTTCGATCCCGTTTACGATAAAAGTGCCCCTTTCTGTCATCTCGGGAATATCGCCCAAAAACACTTCTGCGTTCATTTTCTTTTCTGTTTTTTTGTTTACCAAAGTTGTTTTTACATAAAGGGGGACATCGTATGTTATTCCTTTAACCAGTGCGTTTTGGGGTGTCGTCGAAGGTTTTCCGAAACGATAGTCGTTTAAAGTTAACGTCCAGTTTTTTTCTGTAAAATCATCGATCGGAGAAATCTCATCGAGTATCTCTTTAACCGCGTGTTCTTTGAACCACTTATAAGATTCTTTTTGAACAGCGAGTAAATCGAGTTTTGGCAGTAGGGAGTAAGATTTACCCCAATTTTGTCTTGCAATGTAATTATGATTTTTGAGCATCTGAATAATTTCTAAGTAAACCTATAGACTTCTATACAACAAAAAACACCGAGTGCAACCCACCCTTATGGAAATAACATTATATAGAGTGTTTAGTGTATAACATACTCCCCTTTTCCCTGTCAATAACCTATAGTATATTAATGGACTAAAAATAGTTTTGTTATTTTTTTTATGGTATTATTTAAGCTATGTACGATCTTATAATTATCGGCTGCGGACCTTCAGGACTCACCGCTTCAATTTATGCCTCGTGCTTTAAATTAAAGCATATTGTAGTCGGAGACATATTAGGTGGGCAAATGAGTCTTGCGCCAGATATTATAAACTATCCCGGATTCGAAGAGATTTCAGGAAAAGACTTAGCTGAAAAAATGGCTACTCAAGTAAAAAAACGCGGAGGAGAAATTTTAAACGAGTCTGTTTCTAAAATCGAAAAGATTGAAAACGGCTTCCGATTAACGACCGAAAGCGGAAAAAATTTTGATAGCTCAACTCTTATTATTGCGACCGGCGCAGAAAGGCGAAAATTAAATATTACGGGAGAAAATGAATATACTGGAAAAGGCGTACAATACTGCGCAACATGTGAAAAATTTGAATACGAAAATAAAACCGTTGCGGTTATCGGCGGCGCAAACAGCGCGGTTCAGGCGGTAATACAACTTGCTAGCGCTGCGAGTAAAATTTATCTTATATATCGCGGCTCTGAACTAAGAAGCGACCCGATTCTTATCGAAAAAATAAAAAATGATCCGAAAATCGAAATTCTATATAGCACACAAGTTTTAGAAATTTTAGGCGACGGGCAAAAAGCAACCGGAATAAAAATTAAGGCAAATGATACCGAAAAAACATTAAATATTGAAAAAGTTTTTATCGAAATCGGCGGAGTTCCTGGTAGCGCGCTCGCGATTCCCCTGGGAATTAATATTGATGAAAAAGGATATATTAAAGTAGACGATAAACTCACAACAAATATTCAAGGAGTTTTTGCAGCCGGCGATATCGTGAGCGTCGGGCTTTCGATCGAACAAATCTCAACAGCAATCGGTCTTGGCGCCAGGGCTGCATTTTCTGCTTTTTCTTATCTAAAACACCAAAACGCCCCATTCTTATGGGGCCAGTCGCAGATAAAAAGATAGCTCTTCTTCATTAAATCGGCCTCTTGTCAGAAACTGAAGTACCACGGCATTCCTTCCATGGATCTTGAACGCAATCCATCACCTTACGCTTTTATTGTATATTGTAATAGTGCAATATACAATAATTATTTAGTCAATAATACCGGGTTTTACATATCCACCGGCGGCGCGAACAGAATAGCGCGCAAGCGATATAAGAACTTTTTTAAAGGCTTTCAATCTTTTATCTACATTTATTTTAGAAAGCGCAATATCGTATCCTTCTTTACCCCGTGCTTCATAAAAATATCGCATTTTTGCAACTGTTATGCGTGTTACATGAAGAATACTCGATATTTGTGAATCCGGCATTCCTTCTAAAATAAGAATAATAAGTGCCAAGCGTTTTGCCAGCATAAGTTTTTCTGTATCGGTTAAAAAAGCGTTTATAAATACAACCATTTCTTTGGAGTTAGTTATTGTTGAAAACACCGTAATCAAACTCCCGATTAACTCCGTTTCTGTTTTCTTTGAAAGTTTATGTTTTGATACCTGAGTCATTGTATATTGCAATAGTGCATTATACATAGGATAGTTGATTTACTCTAAAACTGTCAATGGAATAATTAATGTTAAAAGATCAAATTAAAAGATTAAGAAGTATTTTCGTGGTATAATTCAAGTATGTTGAATGCGCGGGAAATTATCGATATTTATATTTCTTTTTTTGAGAAACGCGGACATAAAAGGATCGAAAATTCGCCAATTGTTCCGCAAAACGACCCGACTACCCTTTTTACGAGTTCGGGTATGCAACCTTTGGTCCCCTACTTTTTGGGTGAACTGCACCCAATGGGAAAAAGATTGGTGAATGTTCAAAATTGTTTTAGGGCGCAGGATGTTGATGAGGTCGGCGACAATCGACATATCACGTTTTTCAGAATGCTCGGAAATTGGAGTTTGGGTGATTATTTTAAAAGTGAACAAATTCCGTGGTTTTTTGAATTTTTAACAAAAGGTTTGGGGCTACCAACTAATAAGCTTTATGTTAGTGTTTTTAAGGGCTTTGATGATATTCCAAAAGACGAAGAATCGGCAAAGATTTGGAAAAATCTTTTTGAAAATGCTGGAATAAATTCACAAAATAGAATTTTTTATTATGGACCAAAACAAAATTGGTGGTCAAGATCAGGTATTCCAAAAGACATGCCGATTGGTGAACCGGGCGGGCCAGACAGCGAAGTGTTTTTTGATTTGGGAATAGAACACGATAAAAAATACGGCGAAAGATGTCATATAAACTGCGACTGTGAAAAATTCTTAGAAATCGGAAACAGTGTCTTTATGGAATACAAGAAAATACGGAATAATGATTTTGAAAAATTGTCACAAAAAAATGTCGATTTTGGAGGCGGATTAGAAAGATTACTAGCCGCTATTGAAAATAAATCAGATATTTTTCAAACAAGTCTTTTTTCTCCAATAATAAAAGCTATCGAGAATGAAACAGGGAAAAAATACGAGGATCATAAAAAAGAAATGAGGATAATGACAGATCATTTTATTGCATCAACTTTTATAACGGCATCAAATATCACCCCGTCGAACAAAGAACAGGGGTATATTTTAAGAAGATTAATAAGGAGAGGTTTCGACAATTTTTATCAAATCGGCGGGAAAGAAATTACGTCGATAATCGAATCTATTATTGGACAATACAAAGAAACAGATCCCGATTTGGATCAAAAATTCGAAAATATCAAAAACACAATTTTAGAAGAAGAGCAATCTTATCTAACGACCCGCGAAAAAGCAAAAATATTGATCGAAAAAAAATATAAAATCGGAGATGAACTAAAAGGTGTCTCAACGATCTCGTCCGATGATGCGTTTCTTCTCTATTCTACTCACGGGCTTTCTCCGACGCAAATAAAAAGCTTAGGATATGAATTTAACGAACAGGAATTTGCAAAAAAAATGGAAGAACACCAAAAACTGTCAAGAGCAGGTGCCCAGAAAAAATTCAAAGGAGGGTTAATAGACAATTCCGAAATGTCGATAAAATATCACACCGCGACTCACTTATTACACGCTGCTTTAAGAAAAATATTAGGTAGTCACGTAGAACAAAAGGGAAGCAATATTACTGTCGAGCGTTTGCGTTTTGACTTTTCACACTCAGAAAAATTGACAGACGAAGAAATAAGACAAATCGAAGATTTGATAAACGAAAAGATCAACGAAAATTTGCCGGTAACTTTTGAAATAGTAGATAAAGAAGAAGCGTTAAAATCTGGTGCTTTAGGTTTTTTTACTGAAAAATATGCCGATAAAGTAAAAGTTTATATAATTAATGGTTTTAGTAAAGAAATTTGTGGCGGACCGCACGTGGATTTTACAGGTAAGCTCAAAAGGTTTACTATAATAAAGCAAGAGAATATCGGTCACGGACAACGCCGAATCTACGCGAAACTCGAAAATTAATATGAAACTTTCTCTGCCTTCGATTTTTGGAAAGAAAGAAAAGCCGGAGCATTATCTAGCTCTTCTTTTAAGAGACGAAAAAATAAGCGCCGTTGTTTTTGAGGTTATCGCAGCAAAAATTAAAGTAATCGGAAAAAACGAAGAGTATTTTAAAGACTCTATCGAAAATATCACAGAGGAAGAGTTAATCGACACGATGGATAAAGCAATTTCAATCGCTGAAAGCTCTCTTCCCGAAAACACCGAAACATTAAAAACGGTTTTTGGTGTAAAACAAAATTGGGTCGAACAATCAAAAATAAAACACGAGTATCTTGTCAAGCTTAAAAAAGCAAGTGATGACCTAGGCCTTTCGCCAATCGGGTTTTTAGTTATACAAGAAGCAATTACTCACCATTTGCAACAGGAAGAAGGAGCACCTGTTTCTGCGATTCTTATTGAGGTCGACAAAAAAAATATTACAGTTTCTCTTGTTCGGGCCGGAAAAATTATTGAAACAAAAACCACAAAAATCGAAGACCCTATTCCTAAAACTACCGATCGAATCCTGCATCATTTCACAGACTACGAAGTATTACCATCCAGAATTATTATTTACAACGATAAGGAAAATGAAGAACTGGCACAGGAATTTATCGGTCACACTTGGAGTAAAAGTTTACCCTTTTTACACGTTCCCCAAATCGTTAATCTTCCGAGAGGTTTTGATTCCCAAGCTATACTTTTCGGCGCGGCAACCCAGATGGGCTTTGAAGTTTTAGGAGAAGACGCCCAGAAAGAAAAATTAGTAACCGATGGGTCACGAACAAGAATCGAAGAAAAAATTATCGAAACGGATAAAAAGCCCGAAAAAATAAATATCGAGGAAGAAAGTTTCGGTTTTGTAAAAGAACTGGATGTTTTAAAAACAGAAATTAAACCGGAAGAAATTCCGGAAGAAATTGGCGAAAAAATAAAAAAAGAGGAGATCGAAAAAAGCGAGGAAAGGTTTGAAAACCCAAGGGGATTTAAACAAACACAAGAAAAAGATGAAAAACAAAAACCACAAAAAGAGACAATAGAAGAGACAAATGCGCCGGAAGAAATTCAAATAAATTATCGAATGAAAGAAAAAAGAAATATCTTTAAAAATATATTTGCTTTGCCGATCAGAATAATACGAATCATTCCTTTCAAAAAAATGTTCTCATCTTCATTTTTAAAATCTGGCAACAAAATTATTTTTATTCCTCCGGTTATAATCACTCTTTTGATTCTCTTATTTGTTTTCTATATTTTTTATCTCGGCGCAGAAGTCACATTAAATATTAACCCGAAATCGGTCGAAAAAAACCAGGATATAAGCTTTGTCATCGATAAAAAAACCGACTTTTCTAAAAACATAATCGCGGGAAAACCGATTTCTGTTTCAGAGAGTGGCGACACGTCAACTCCTGCGACAGGAAAAAAAGAAACCGGCGACAAAGCAAAGGGGTCGATCACCTTGTACAGTCGTTTTACAGAAGAAAAAACTCTCCCCGCAGGTACAACTATCGTATCGCCGAACGACCTGCATTTTACTCTGGATAAAGATGTTACGATTTCTTCGGGTTCGGGAGATGCGAGTTCTCTGCCTGTAACCAAAAAGGCTGACGTTACGGCAAAAGAAATTGGAAAAGAATATAATCTTCCATCAGGTACCAAATTTACAATCAGTTCCTATCCAACAGCGACAATTGTTGCAAAAAACGATTCTGCGTTTTCGGGCGGAACGAAAAAAGAAATTACGATCGTCTCTAAAGATGACGTCGATAAATTAACCGATGAAGTTACAAAAAAATTCGAGAAAAAAGCAAAGGACGATATAATTAAAAAAATTAATTCTGACAGTTCGATAATTCCTGTTTTCTCCGATATTACTCTTTCCAAGAAACAATTCAGCAAAAAACCGGGAGACGAAACAAGTTCTGTCTCGCTTAAAGCAACTATCGACTACACCGTACTTTCTTATCTAAACGAAGATCTTAAATCTTTTTCGGCCAATCTTCTAAAGAATGACATTCAAGATATGGTAATCAATAATCTAGATCCTTCAATTAAAAATCCAAAAATTAAAAATGAAAAAGAAGTTACGGGAACTATTGCGATTAAAGCTTCTTTACTATCGAAAATCGATGAAAAAAAAATGACCGAAAAAATAAAAGGGAAATCTTTTAAAGAAGCAAAAGAAGTTTTATCAAAACTTCCTCAAGTATCCGGTTCATCTATATTTCTTTCTCCGAATATACCGTTTTTGCCGGAAATTCTACCCCAAAAAGCAAGAAATATTAAAATAATTATCAATAGTAATGACTAAATATTATTTAAAAAGTAAGGCAAGAATAAAAATTAGTTTTCGAAAGATTTTACAATTGGGAAGTTTTTTAGTCGCACTTCTTGGTTTTATCGCGACCTTATATATTTTCTTTCCATTAATATCTTGGCAAATATATTTCGCGCCGGTTTTTGCGTCCAATGAACTCGCGGCACCAATACCAAAAACTACAATTGTTAATAAATCAACGATCGAAAGTTTAATCACAACGACCGCCGAAAAAATTAATGGGATCGATTACACTAATGCGCAAAACTGGTTTCCGATCCATAAAATAGAACAGAATTCGCCAAAGATATCATCTTACACGCTATCAATATCAAAACTCGGAATAAAAGACGCAATTGTTTCAACAACCGATTTCGATATAGGTAAACATCTAATAGATTACATTGGTACCGCGATTCCGCCGAATAAAGGCACTGCCGTAATCGTCGGGCACTCAACGTTACCCCAGCTTTTTAACCCAAACGATTACAAAACAATTTTTGCCACAATTTATCTCTTAAAACCAGGGGACGAAATTCGGGTAAAAATAGAGGATATTGAATATTTGTATCGGATATTTAATATTACTGTCGTTAATCCTGACGATCCGTCTATTTTTAGCCAAAATTATGATGATAGTTATATAACTTTGGTAACCTGTACGCCCCCCGGCACAACCTGGAAAAGACTACTTGTCAAAGCAAGACTCGAAAAAATATAAAACATGCGCGAAGAAAACAGATTCATTATTTTTCTCAAAAAAATCTGGCCAGCGATTTACCGAATAATTAATTCTGCTTTATATTTTATAATTTCTATAATAAAAAGTCTTGCTTCATACGCTTTTAAACAAATAAAAGGAGAACATTAATGACAGATGGAAACGAAAGCCTGGCGCTTGACGCGATCAGGAAAAAATTAGTCGGAAAAAAATTAAACTACGAAGAACTTTATGCGATAATGGATCAAATTTCGAGTAAAAAATTGAGTAATGTTTTGACAACTTATTTTGCCGCATCGGGTTACTCAAAAGGTTTTTCCAATCAGGAACTTTATTATTTGACAAAAGCGATGGTCGAAACCGGTGAAAAATTAAAGTTTAAAGGAATCGTCGCAGACAAACATTCTATCGGAGGCGTTCCAGGAACAAGAACTACCTTAATCGTTGTACCGATTGTCGCATCGGCCGGATTTACGATTCCGAAAAGTTCATCGCGCGCAATAACGACTCCCGGCGGGACCGCAGATGACATGGAAGTTTTAGCACCTGTAACATTTACGCGAGAACAAATTTATAAGATCGTCGAGAAAACAAACGGGTGTATTGTTTGGGGAGGAAGTTTTAAAATTGCACCGGCCGACGACATTATCATACATGTTGAAGAACCACTACTTTTCGAAAGTTTTGACAAAATTTTAGTATCGATCATGGCAAAAAAAATAGCATTCGGGTCAAACCATGTAGTGATTGATCTCCCCTACGGCGAAATGGTAAAAGTTCATACGATCAAAGACGCAAATATTCTTAAAGATAAATTTGAATATCTCGCAGGAAAATTTGACATAAAAATAAAAGTACTTACTCATAGAACCGACGAGCCGGCCGGACGCGGTATCGGTCCGATTCTTGAAACAAGGGAAGCAATCAGAGTTTTACAACAAAAAGAAAATCGGCCGGTTGATCTTGAAATTAGGGCTTTAAATCTCGCCGGAAACCTACTTGATCTCTGTCTAAAAGATTCATCGGAAAAATTAAAAAATGATGTCAAAAAAAACTACGGAAATTCGATCGGTTGGGCAACCAATATTTTACAGTCGGGCGACGCATTTAAAAAAATGCAGGAGATAATTAAGGCCCAAGGTGGGAATCCTGATATCGATAGTGAAGATCTGCAACCCGGAAAACATTTGTTTGAAGTTAAAGCCAAAAAAAGCGGAACAGTCAAACAAATTCACAGTAAAAACGCGACGATCGTCACAAAAGTTTTGGGCGCGCCGAAACAAAAAGGTGCAGGAATTTTTTTGAATAAGAAAATCGGTGAAAAAATACAGAAGGGAGAAATAATCTATACACTTTTTAGTGAAAACGTGTATAATCTCAAGGAAGGAAAAGACTCGATCGTTAATTTCCCGATTATCGAGTATTGAATGACAAAAATTAAATGAAGAGAATATTGATTTTTTGTATTATACTTGTTGTTATTTTAGTCGCCGGTTTATTTTGGTGGAATAACGGTCTTTCCCCTACAAATAAATCTAATAAATCACAGGTAATTTTTGTTGTAAATAAGGGTGAAGGCGTAAGAGAAATATCAAATAATCTTAAAGATAAAAAACTAATAAGAGATCCTGTTGTGTTTTTTATTTTGATCAAAAAATTAGGGATCGAAAAAAATATTCAGGCCGGAGATTTCAGACTTTCCCCCTCCATGAGTGCTGAAGAAGTCGCGGAAAATTTAACTCACGGAAGCCTCGACGTTTGGGTTACGATTCCGGAAGGAAAACGCGCCGAAGAAATAGCCGAGATTTTACAATCAAATTTAGTGACGTATAAACCGACTTGGAAAAAAATTCTTATCGACAACGAGGGATATCTTTTTCCCGATACTTATCTTATTCCGAAAGACGCCGATATCAATCTTATTATCTCGATGTTTAAAAATAATTTTGAGACAAAATACGAAAGTATAACACCACAAAATAAAATAAAATTATCTAAAAATAAAATCATTACTATTGCGTCGCTAATCGAAAGAGAGGCAAAATATCCCGAAGATCGACCGCTTATTGCGTCTGTTATTATGAATCGATTGGAACTCGGAATGCCGCTTCAGATCGATGCGACAATCCAGTACATATTAGGTTATCAGCTCGATGAAAAATCCTGGTGGAAAAAATCTTTAACTATAGAAGATTTAAAATTAGATTCTCCTTATAATACTTATATAAATGTCGGCCTACCCCCCGGCCCGATCTCAAACCCCGGACTCGATTCGATAAAAGCGGTTATTAACCCCGCGAGCACCGATTATTTTTATTATTTATCTGATAAATCCGGCCATAATCACTACGCAAAAACAATAAGTGAACACAACGCCAATATCCAAAAATACGGATTATAATTAGCTTTTCTTAGGGTTTCGTGGAAAAAGCGTTGTATTGTTGATTTTATTTTCCTAGTTCTTCCCGTTTTATTTTCTGAAGTTCTTCTTCTATTTCTGACTCCCTTTTTAAATCTTCTGGGGTCTTTTGAACAGGAGGAATGTGGGGTATTCGTTGATTTAGTCGCCCAACCTTCTCTTCAATTCCCTCCATCTTTCCCTTCGCCTCTGCAAACCGCTTTACACTTTTAGCAACACTTTTATCAGCTACTGCTAACTGATCCGTGACTGCCGTATTTATCTCTCCTGAATTCTCTGCCATTGAAATAATATTATACCCTATTAATCTTTTGGTCAAGATTTTCCCGCAAGTTGTCTTAATTTATCCTCTGAATATGGTTCTGCTCCATAACTAATTACAGAAAAAATATCTGGAATCCTTTTATATTCTCGTGAACCATCGTCTACTACATTTTCAAGATCAAGCCAAATAATTTCCGATAACGCACGAGCATTCATGCCTTTATTATTACCAATCTGAACTATGTCGAAAGATTTTTTTGCCAGATCCAAGTCTTCTTTTTGAAAAGAAAGGAATAATGATTCAATTTTTTCCGAAGGATATTTTAATATGTTTTGCATATATCTTTTTAATACCATCTTCTCAACTCCCCTCGCAAACCATTCTTGGTGAACTCTTCTTTTTTCAAAACCGCTATCTTTCCAATATTCTTCATTAAAAAAACCAGCTTTTTCTGCTCTTACTAGCGTTGATCGTCCTTTAGTATCTAACGCAAAATCAATTGTATGTGCGTACTCATGTGTAGTGCTAAGAATTAAGGCCAAATTTAGAGCATCTGACCAATCTAAATCTAATCCGACAAATCTTGCATTAGTCAAAAACTGGCTTGCGAGATACATTAGAGCTTTTTCTCCTATTTCTAATGTTATTGTTTCGTTTCTTACGCCTTTATTTTTCGGAACAGGTAAAAATTGCCTTCTATTCGGGCGTTTTTTGTCGAGCATCCTTAAATAGTCAACAACATTTAAACGGGATTCTTCCCTGTCTTGTATTATTTTAGTGTTACCGGGACCGGCAAATCTTGAAGCGTCTACTAAAATATCTCTGTCAAAAATTCCGGATTCATAAATAATTTTTACAGCATCCCCCAGTGCTTTTTTTGCTTGATTTTCCAAGTCAAAACCCTCCGGTACTTTAAAATCAACATCAAAAATAGTTGGTTGTTCTTCGACTGCCCGAAACGACTGTTCCATCGATTCTATAATTTCATCAATTTTTTGTCTATTTATAACAGATTCTCTGCCCCCACTGGCTCTCCTTACCGCCAGATTCTCAATACACCGCTTAATAAACTCAAGTTGTAAATCTTTACTTTTATATCCGATAGAGTGTTCTGTAAAATTTGCGCTTTCAGTATTGGAATTAGGAATTAGGACTCTTCCTGGATTATCTTTTTGGACTAAAAGAGAATCTGATTCCCCTGTTTCTGTCATAAATGTATTATAACAAAGTTCTACTGAACGCCACTAATTTCAGCTTTTTTTTAAGTTTAAGTACTCCGCAAAAAATCTTGCCCCTAAATTGTTCAATCTCTTGAAGTTAGTAAGATATGGAAATTTGATCACTTTAATCTAATGATCTAGATTATTAGACTAGAAGACTCGGCACAAACATCCAAAAATACGGATTATAAAAACAAATTTAAATTACTAGAGAAAAATCTTTTCTTTCGTATTCTCTTTCACACGGAGAAACATTCAGTAAATAATAAAACACAATTTCTGTTTGTCTTATTCCAAAAACTGAATTGTTTTCAATGTTTCAAGACATCAAAACAAGTTCATTAGTCCATCAATTGATGACATTAATAATGGTTAAATAGTCTAACGATCTAGATTCTAGATTATTAGATTTAAGGATTGAGGTTAAGCCAGTAATAATTTTATAGGAAACCTTTTGAAAAATAGATATTATTCTTTGATTTAGCTTCTTTTGGGGATACCTTTGAAAAATCGTTTTGCTTGCCCTCCGAAACCTTTGGTTAAGGATTGGGTTGAGGTTGTGATTTTTCTAATCGGTGACTCTTGAGTTTTTTTATGGCCGTTTGTTTTAATTTCTTCTTCAGCCTCTTCTTCAAAATCATCCTGCACTTGCGGCTCTTCAGAGTGTTTTACTTCTTCCCTTATTAAATTTGTAACTTCTGTTACTCCTTCCAACCCATCTGTTGTTAATTTTTTTATAAGTTTTTTGCCCGTTTTTGTCGTTAAAAAATAACAAACTCCCGCACCCATTACAGCGCCCCATATAAATCCGTTAAAAAAACTACTCCCTGATTTATTTTTTTTGTCACAGTAGTCCATAAATTCCTCAGTCTTTATTTTTTTTCCCTTCGGATTCGTCCTCTTTATAGAATTTACTTTTGAAAAAATTCGCGAAATTTACCCCAGTTTTTATTCCCGACACGACGCTCGACAAAGATGATATTGGCTTCGAAACGCTTTCCGTTATAACACCCGTGTCGTCTAAAATTTTGTTTGCTTTAGAAATCGTCCGACGAAGTTCCCGTAAAATAAAAAATACTTGAATCCCTAAAATTAAAAGAAGGAATGCTAAAACGATTATTACTAAAAGAAGAACTGGTTGGGCAGCATCTATCATATAAAATAGGTTACTCTACTTACGCTTTTATGTCAAGAACCAGGTTTAATTTCGACGTGGCGCTCGATAATTGTTTCTTTACCAAAACGGTTGGTCACCTTTATTTTAATCGTCGATTTTCCGGGAAATAAATCAATATCTTTTTTAAATGTCCCATCGTCAGAAACAGAAATCGGATTATTGTTAACCGATACCATCGAATTTGAATCTGTTTTACCTGAAATTTCAACAATCTCCGAATCAATAACTGCATTTTCTTTCGGGGAATTAATTTCTAGAGGCGGATTTAAGAAAGTGTATCTATATTGAAAAATTATATAACCTAAAACTATTAAAAAAATCAAAATTATGATTATCGGAATTTTTCGGATTTTTATTCCCTCAACCGGAAAATCTTCTTTTCCTGCTAATCCTTTCGGTAAAATTCTGAGCGCTTTTTCCTCATCAAATTCGCGTCTCAAAAGCGCTGATGCTTTATTCGATGACAAACCTAAAAATTCAGCGTAATTTTTGACGAATCCCTGTGCGTAAGTAGGTGACGGAAGTTTTTTATAATCCCCTTTTTCGATCGCAGAAAGAAAAGAAGCCCGAATTTTTGTAGCTTTAGAAATTTCTTCTAAGGTTAAATTCTTTTTTACGCGCTCTTCACGGAGTTTCTGACCGATTTTTAACATAATTTAAAATTTTATTGTCCGCCATTTAGATTATTAATAATTTCGTCCGCATTTTTAACCAATACGTCTCGTGGTTTTGATCCTTCTCCCGGTCCGACAATTCCCATTCCTTCGAGTTCATCCAAAATTCTCGCCGCTCTTGCGTAACCAACCTTAAGACGTCTCTGAAGAAGCGACGCCGAAGCTTTATCAAATTGGCAAATAACTCTAATCGCCTCTTCAATAAACGGATCACGACCATCAGAGCTGACTGCGATTCCTCCTTTTTTAAGGGTGACTTTTTGACTCGTGACTTCCTCTGTATACTCAACGGCCGGCGCTTTGGATTTAAGGTAATCAACGAGTTTCTTAACATCTCCGTCCGACACAAACGCACCTTGTATCCTAGTCGGTTTTGCTTGTTCCGGCGGAATATAAAGCATGTCTCCCCGACCCAAAAGTTTTTCCGCGCCCGGCGTGTCGAGAATAACACGCGAATCGATCATCGAAGATACATTAAACGCAACTCTGCATGGAATATTCGCCTTAATAAGCCCTGTTAATACATCGACAGATGGCCTTTGAGTCGAAACCACAAGATGAATTCCCGTAGCACGCGCCATCTGGGCCAAACGCGCGATCGCGTCTTCGACATCGACCGGCGCAAATGCCATTAAATCCGCAAGTTCATCAATAAAAATCACGATATAGGGAAGTGCCTGAAAAGCCGAAAGTTCATTGTATGAATCAATATTTCGTACGTTTGCTTCAGCAAAAATCTTATAACGTCTATCCATTTCTCCCATCGCCCATTTTAATGCCGATAAAATTTTGTCTGATTCGACGATTACCGGATGTAATAAATGTGGAATACCGTTGTAACCTGTTAATTCCACTCTTTTTGGATCGATCAGTATAAGTTTTACTTCCGCTGGTGATGCCCTAAAAAGAAGAGAGGATATAAAAGAATTAATCAATACCGATTTTCCGGAACCGGTAGTTCCAGCGATTAAAACGTGAGGCATCTTCGCTATGTTTGCGACGACCGGAGTACCCGAAACATCAAGACCCAAAGAAACAGTAAGTTTTGATTTACTTTTTTGCATAACATTCGATGCGAGCATCGTTTTAAGAGAAACAATTTCTAAAGAACGGTTTGGAATTTCGATTCCGACTAAATTTCTTCCAGGGATAGGGGCTTCAATCCTTATCTGTCCCGTCGGCGCTTCGGTCGCAAGTGCTAAATCATTCGATAACGAAGTTATTTTAGAAACTTTCGTACCGAGCGCGATCTCCAGTGCGTATTGTGTAACAGCCGGACCCAAATTAACTTCTGCGACCCGCGCTTCTATTCCAAAACTCTGGAGTGTTTTTTCGATGACGCTCGCTATTTTCTTAATATCTCCTCTGTTTGCCTTATGTCCGGCAGAATCGGACAAAAGATTAAGTGGCGGATATTCCCAAATTTGCCCCTGCAAAGTATTACTGACAAGTTTTTCAGAAAGAAAAGCAGGTTCTCTTTTTAATGCTAAGGAGGGAATGGCGTTTTTAGAAGACGACCCCATTAATTCTTTTTGTTCACCTTTTATCGCGATCCCTTTTGATTGGACAAGCAATGGCCTTTTTGTTTTAAAAACAGAAAATATTCTACCCGGAAATAACCGATGAATGTTTTTATACGCAAAAGCTATTGCAGAAAAAATTTCATCGATTGATGTATTAAACATAACGATTATACCAACGGCGAGCCCTGCAATAAAAACAGCATCCGCTCCGGCGACGGTTAAAATTTCGGTAAGGGTCGAAAAAATACTTTTTCCTATTTCTCCGCTTTTCCCTAATGATAAAAGTGAAACAAAAAAAATCGCAAAACCGATCGAGACATTAGGTTTGGATAAAAATATCCTAAGTCGTAGGAAAAATAGACCAAAAAGAATTAAAACAAACGGAAAAAGGTAAGACATGAAACCGAATTTCTGAGAGAAAAGATCGCTTACCAAAACAAAATTTTCGCCCGACCGGGAAAAAGACAGAAACAAAAGCACGCCGGCGAGTATTAAACCAAAAGCAAAAATCGAATATATAGTTTCTTTTCGAAGTTTAACCTTGAAGTGTCTTTTCTTATAATGTCTCCTTTTTGCCATAAACTAATTATATAGACTTAAAAATATAACTACAAGTTAATAAGGTTTATAAAAAAATAAGTTTATACTTTGATAACAACCGGTAAAACCAGAGGGTGACGATGAAGTTCTCTAAAAATAAATCTTTCGCTTGTTTCGCCGATTAATTTTCTTATATAAATCCAGTCTGTCACACCTCCTGCCTTTACTTTGATCGTATTTTTTAAATGTCTTTCGAGTTTTCCACCCAAGGTTTTAATATCTGATTGAGGAAATCCGCGAATTATAATCGTCGGCGTATTAACGATCTCGCCCGTCGATGACGAAACTTCAGTCAACAAAATAACCAATCCCCCTTCCGAAAGTTTTTGACGGTCTCTTAAAACAAAACCTTCGACTTCTTCACCGCTAATTTGATCTACATATACATTTTTAATTTCGATTTTTTTACCTAAAGTTACTTTGCCCCGGGAAAAAATAATCTCCTGTCCGTCATCAACTAAAAACACATCGTCCCTCTTATAATCAAGTTTTTCACAAAGCGATCTGTAAGCGACCATTTGCCTGAAAGTTCCGCCGATTGGTAAGAAATATCTTGGCTTAACAAGTGAAATTAGAAGCATTATGTCGAGCGCCGAACCGTGTCCGGATACATGAAAATCTCCGCTTATGTCAGAATAAACGACTCTCGCACCCTTTTTTGCGATCGTATCTATTAAATCATTTACCGAAATTTCGTTTCCGGGAATCGGATCCGTCGAAAAAATCACAGTGTCCTGGGGATTCAATTTTACATCCCTATGTTCGTCGTTTGCGATCCGTGTCATCGCCGAATTTTCCTGCCCTTGACTTCCGGCAACGATCAATAATAAATTTTTTCCGTTGTATTTTTTAAGATCATCAATTTGTACTTCCGATCCGTTATTAATTTTTAAATAACCGAGTCTTTGCGCGACTTCTTTCGCTTTTATTAGTGACCTTCCGACAAAACAAATTTTTCGACCCACGTTTTCGCCCGCTTTTATCGCCTGATTAAGTCTCGATATATTGGACGAATAAGTTGTAATAATAAGTTTTCCCCTGCATACTTTCGCCTCTCTTTCAAAACTTTCTGATAAACTTTGTTCCGAAGGTGTATATCCCGGTCGCTCCGAACCCAAACAATCAGACATTAAACAAGTAATGCCGTTATCTGCACCGTTTACAATCTTACGAAATTCTGTTCTTTTTCCATCGACTGGGGTTAAATCGAATTTAAAATCACTCCCGTGGTAAAAATTGCCGGCAGGAGTTTTTATTAATAAGTTTGAAGCATCGGGCACCGAATGTGTTACACGGATAAATAAAATTTTGAAATTGCCTAATGTTTTTTCCTGTTCGTCGAACAATACTGTTTTAACACGACTCGAAACGTTAAATTCTTTAAGTTTCTCATTCGCGAGCGCGGCAGTCAAAGGCGTTGCGAATATCGGAAAAATCGGAAGTTGGGGTAAAATATAAGGAAGCGCGCCGATATGATCTTCATGTCCGTGGGTTAACACCATTCCGGCAATTTTCTTTTTTGTCTTTAATAAATACGATATGTCGGGCAACAAAAGATCGACGCCGAGCATCGTCTCGTCGGCAAAACCCAAACCACAATCAATAATTAATATCTCGCTTTCTGTCTCGTATAAATACATGTTTCGCGTGACATCGCCGACTCCACCTAGAGGGATAAAAGAAATTTGATTATTCATAAATTACTGAGACATAAATTCTTTAATATTTTCTGCTGTGATATGAAAAGATTGGCCTTTGCCTTCGACGATGGAACGCGCCGTTTTCCGGCAAACCCCTTGAATTGTTCTCTCAAGACTTCTTATTCCCGAATCGAATCCCAACGGTCGAATAATTAACGACCAAACATTCTCGTCAATAACCAATTGATTCTCTTGCAGACCCGTCTGTAGACGAATTTTCGGAAACAAATAATCTTTTCCGATCGCAGTTTTCTCAGCATCCGTGTAAGACGGCATCTGAATAATTTCGAGCCTGTCTAAAACTGCCGTTGAAATATTTGTCGTATTATTTGCGGTCGCGACAAAGAGAACTTGAGAAAGATCGAATGGGTAATCGATATAATGATCTGTAAACGCCCTGTTTTGTTCCGGGTCCAAAAGCTCAACGAGTACTCCCATTATATCGGCCCGTGCTTCTTGAGAAACTCTATCCAATTCATCAAGGAGTATGACCGAATTTTTTGCCTGTGAATGAACGAGTTTTTTTATTATTAATCCTGGCTCTGCATCAGCAAATGCGCGTGATTGACCTCTCAACGCCCTCGAATCTCCCATTCCTCCGAAAGGAATACGCTCAAATTTTCGACCGAGTGCCTCTGCTATAGAATAGGCTAGTGTTGTTTTTCCGGTTCCGACAAGGCCTACTAAACAAATAATCGGCGCCCGTAAAACCGTAAAGTCAACTTCCGAAGTTCTATTTTTTTCGTTTAAAATTATCGATGCTAAATATTCTAAAATTCTGTCCTTAACCGAATTTAACCCATAATGGTTTTTGTTTAAAATTTCTTTCGCTTTTACCAAATCCAAAATATCGTTTGTCATTTTCCCCCACGGAAGACTTACAGTCCAATTAATATAAGAAGACGTGTTTTCGTATTCGATAATATAATTCGGACTTAAATATCCGGAAGACGCCCGGAGAAGTGTTAATCTTTGAATTCTTTCGATAAGAAGCTGTTTAAGATCTTCGGGTAAATTTGCGTCTTCGATTTTTTCTCCGAGTCGTCTTATCTGGTCTGCAGCAGCGCTCGCATTAGAAGAATTTTTTATTTCGACATCTTTATTATCACTAGAACTATTACCTGTTTGTATAGGATCCATAAATTTATAATACAACAATGGAGTCCACGAGTAAACTCGTGGTATTATTATATACCCTCCTTCGCTGAAGCTTCGGAGGGTTATCCGCCTAAATTTCTGGCGAACATCCGCCGTAGCATTGTTAACGCGTTCGTCCATGAATAAACCCATGGTTTTCTGCGAAGGCGGATAAAAAAATAAATACGATGGTTATTAAGGATTAATACGGTTTTTTATTAAAACGGGGACCGGATTGCGACCTAAAAGAACCTCTTTTTCTAAAACTTGGTTTTCCTGGAATTACAGACCTTTCTCTCCTAAATTGCATCGACAACGGATGCATGCTTTTTGGACTTTGAACATTTTGATGTTTTTGTGTTTGATTCGCGTCTTCCCCGAAAAGCATCGACAAATTGATTCTTCCCTGTTCATCGATTTCAGATACTCTTACTTTAACTTTCTGTCCGATTGTAACAACATCGCTCGGGTTTTTTACGAATCCTGTTGACATTTGAGAAACATGAACCATTCCTTCTTTTCCCGGCAACACTTCGACAAACGCGCCAAACGGTAGAATTCTTTTAACCGTACCATCAAAAACTTCTCCGGCTGTAATTTCGCGCGTTAATCCTTTAACCCAATCTATAGCTTTTGCGACTGATTCTTCAGAAGTTCCGGAGATTGTCACTGTCCCGTCGTCTTCAACGTCGACTGTTGCGCCTGTTTCTGCGATAATGTTTCTAATTACCCGTCCTCCTGGCCCGATGACTTCGCCGATTTTTTCAACCGGGACACGGGTAACTTCGATTTTCGGTGCAAATTCAGAAACCTGCGTTCGGGAGGAGGGTAGAATTTTCTCCATTTTTTCCAAAATAAAAAGTCTTCCGATTTTTGCCCTTTCCAAAGTTTCTTCTATTTGTTTTATCGTAAGTCCTGAAATTTTTACATCGAGCTGAATTGCGGTAATTCCAGTGTCAGTCCCGGCAACTTTAAAATCCATGTCTCCCGAAAAATCTTCAAGTCCTAATATGTCACTCAAAATTACATATTCATCTTTATTGGCTTGCCCTGATCCGGCTTCGCCGGACGAAGAAGTCATGAGTCCCATCGCGATTCCGGAAACCGGTTTACTAATCGGGACGCCCGCGTCCATTAGAGCAAGTGTCGAACCGCAAGTTGATGCCATCGATGTCGAACCGTTCGAGGACAAAACTTCAGAAACCACTCTTATCGTGTAGGGAAACTTATCCTGGTTTGGAACAACAGAAACGATCGCGCGTTCGGCCAGCGCCCCGTGTCCGATTTCGCGTCTCGATGGAAATCCGACTCTTCCGGTTTCTCCGACAGAGTACGGCGGCATCGAATAGTGATGAATATATCTTTTTGTTTCTTCTCCTTCTGCTGACTCTATTAGCTGTTCTAGTTTTGGCGAACCCAAAGTGACGACGGTTAAAACCTGTGTGTCTCCGCGTTGAAAAACAGCCGACCCATGGGTTCTTGGTAACATCGACGTTTGTCCGGAAATCTCTCTAACCTCGTTAATTTTTCTTCCATCCGGTCTTTTTCCTTTTTTAAGAATATCTTCTCTAATTCCCTTAAAAAGGATGTACTCCGTGGCCTTTGAGACGAGTTTTTTGTCGATCGGAAGATCGGGGTTTGCTGTTTTTTCTTCCTCAAATATTTTATCGATCAAACCCGATAATTCGTTACTATTAGTAGATTCTTTCGATGCTCGAACCGGAATAAAAGATTTGATTTCTTCTTTATAGTTTTTTTCGATTCTTGCGATAAGTTCCGATAAAACCGAGTCTGGAGCTACTGTTTGTTTTTTCTGTCCTGTCTCTTTGGTAAAGTCCTCTATGAAGTTAATTATCTTTTTTGTTTCTTCATGGGCTTTTTTAACCGCTTCGAGCGCAATTATTTCCGAAACTTGAAGCGCACCGGCTTCTAACATTATCGTTTTTTCTTTTGTCTGGGATGCGACGAGATCGAGTTCCGAGAATTCGCTTTCTGAAACTCTCGGATTAATTATAAATTCTGCGTTTCCGTTTCCTTTTTCCTTAACATATCCAACTCTTACCGCACCGATCGGACCTTTCCATGGAATTCGTGAGATATTAAGCGCTGTGGAAACAGCGGTTATCGACAAAACATCCGGCTCGTTTTCTCCGTCGACCGATAAAACAGTCACGACAACCTGAACTTCATTTTTGTATTCTTTTGGGAATAAAGGCCTAATCGAACGATCGATAAGTCTTGCTGTTAAAATCGCATCATCAGATGGTTTTCCTTCTCTTTTTACCCAACGACTTCCTTTAATTTTTCCGCCGGCGTATAATCTTTCTACGTATTCTACCGTTAGTGGAAAATAATCGATGTCCTCGCGAACAGAACCTTCTACAACCGTTACCAAAACTTCCGTGTCCCCGATCCGCGCCAAAACAGAGGCTGTCGCTTGTGGGGCGAGATAACCTGTTTCAAGAGTAATCGTTTTACCCGATAATTCTAAACTTTTTGAGGTTTTTTTCATGCAGTTAATCTTTCAGCCCAATCTTTTTTGAGATTTCGAGGGCTCTTTCTTTCTCTAATTTTGATAAAAAATTTATAAGTCTTCTTCTTTTTGCGATCATCGATAAAAGTCCGCGTCGACTGTGAACATCATGCTGATGCGCTTTTAAATGTTCCGTTAACCGATCGATTCTTCTTGTTAGAAGCGCGATTTGCACTTCGGGGCTTCCTGTGTCGCCCTTTGCGGTTTGGAATTTTTTAATGACTTCTTCTTTCTGTGTCGCACTAAGTGGCATATTTATAACAACTAATTATAGCATGAATTAAGAAGAACTACAATACTTATACTTCTAGTGTGTCTGCCGATAACATAAGAAAACTAAGTAGGCAGTCGGAGAGAAAGGACATATTAGCGACCGAGGAATCGCTTAATCGGATTACGAGACGGTTTTGTTACGGCTGCCG
>JAMDAA010000024.1 GCA_023484045.1 Patescibacteria group bacterium | reverse complement strand
TTTACGGTCTGGGGCATTTTTGAGGCTAATTCTGGCTGTAATTCATACAAAAAATCTGGTAAAATAGGATTTGAGTTAAATTCTTGAATGAATCCTGGCAGTCTGGCTAAGACCTCGTCAGGAGCTCTATATCGGACTGAATTTACAAAAAGGACTGATTAGCTTGATATATCGGATTATTCTTAGGTTCGAGTCGAGCAATTTTTACAAAATCAGGCTGATCTTGACTGGAAATGAGATTTGAACTTCTCTTGATCCACGGATCCTCACTTTATCCTATAACATTTGATTTTTCCTTAGAGAGTAGGTATAATTCCAAACATTATGTCAGAACGAGGACCAAGAGGTGGAGGCTTTGAATCTTACAGCTCATGGAGAGAAAGACAAGAAAGACCACCGCAAAATCTTCGAGAAGAAGTGGAACGCATGTACATGGAAGTTCCCACTGAACTCGGAAGAGAAATATTGGGAAAGATCTTGGAAATGATGAGTGCAAAAGATCGAGCTAAAAAGCTTGCTGCCTATGTGGCTACGGCTGATCCTAAAGATATAACTACTTACTTTCCTGAAAAGAAATTAGGCATTTTACTTGTTTGTGATGCGACATCGCCTAAAACCTACCATGTAGGAGATACAGTTATAGAAAGAGGAGATAGAATCTTACAGGTGCATATTCCTCCTCGTCTTGCCCCTGCAGGTCAAAATAATCCTCTTTTGGCTGATCTTACCGAGTCATTACAACTAACATCAGATTACATTAAGTACCAAGGATTGAGACCTAAATATATCACTGGTTGTACCTATGAACCATTAGTACGAATTGCCGAGAGACGATATGGATTTGGTGCTGTAAGAGTTAATATTCCAACTGAATGGTCTGAGAGAGTTGAAAGAGTATTTCACAGATATGTTGATCCTGATAGAAAGCCAGTGATTGGATTCATCTACGCAACAACCAAGGAATTTCAAGCTCGATTTCCAGCTAGAAGCTTAAAATAGATTTTTGTAATCTTTGAAAGTTTGAATCCTGAGATGTTTTTTAAACATCTCAAGCTGTAAAATTAAATCGGAAGCAACCAAATCTTGCAGGTTTGAGCAAAGTACGGTCACCGGCTCACAAGTCAAACTTGCTTTAAGTTTGACGAAGTAGCCAAGTCAGACTTGGCCATAATTATATAAATATAAAATGAACGTTGGACGTTCAAATATCGCTAAATTCTACGTCTATATTCTTCTTAGTCTAAAAGATAAGAAATTTTATGTTGGTTTTACTACGGATCTCAAGGATAGATTGTCCAGGCATGCAAGAGGTGGGGTTAGATCAACAATGAATAGAAGACCACTAAAATTGATCAATTATGAATATTTTATAAATGAGGAAGATGCAAAAGCTAGAGAAGTGTTTCTTAAGAGTGGTTTTGGAAGAGATAATTTAAGAAAAGCTTTAAAGAGGACTCTGAAAGATTTCGAGATTATGACTTAGCTATGTCTTTCACTACCTGATAATTTTTAACAATGCCCCAATCAGCATAATCGTTAGCGCGAAATCGTTCATACGCAGTATCAAGAATACCAAGAAGCTTTGCGAAATATAAATTAATAGTAAATCCATGTCCTACCACAAGTATTTTTTTATCATCATACTCTTTATCAACTTCTTCAATTTTTCTTGAAAATCTTTCTAAAGCTTGATTTGCTGTTTCCCAGTTATTTATTGATTTATCTAAATGCTGTAGACAATCTTTTACTGAATCCTCATACGTCTCTGGTTCCATAAATCCACCTTTATCTCGATTAAGTTCACTAATTTCCTCGAGTTGGATTATTTCTTTTCCTAATTTATCAGCAATAGGTTTAGCTGTTTGGTAGGCCTTTTCTTCAGTGGATGAAAAGATTATCTCCGCATTATTAAAAACACCTTCTTTAGCCAGTTTTTTTGCTTGGCTCTCACCTTTATCTGAAAGTATCCATTTGCTGATAGGTATATTGCTATCTTTCTTTGTTTGTCCGTGTCGAAGGAAATAGAATGTATTATTCATATTGTATTTCTTGATTTTAGACACCTCAAAATTTTCAGCAGGGAGATCGAATTTGAATCCCTCGGTGAAGCAGGTAGAATTGCTCGAGATTAGCTTAAATCTTTTTTCTTTTCTTCAAACTCTTTTTTGTCAATCTCTCCTTTAGCGTAACGTTCTCTCAGAATATCAAGAGGAGTTTTACTCTCTCTATCCGATCCGGATTTAGCTAAATAGCGAACCAGGGCAACCACTCCTAGAATTATCAGAACCCAAAATATAATCATAAAGATAGATCCAATACCCAAACCCCAACCCATCATATTACCCCAACCACCATAACCCATCATTGGATTTCCACCTCCTCCCAGCGTCCACAGCATTGGTATAAAACCATATCCTTGTGGCGGAAAAGTAGCATTAAGATCACAGCCACTTAATCTTTTACCCATGGCAATGTGCATTTTGGTATTTCCTTCCTCTCCTATCATTTGGGTCATCATATTATCCATGGCAGCGTGCGATGAACCCACCATTTGTCCCATATAATAGTCTCCAAGTTTTTCAAAATTATCGTCGTTTAAACTTTTACAGTCTATTTGTTTTGACTGAAGTTTGTCTAAGATTGTTTTTCCTTCCGCTTCTTCTTGGGCTGTCTGATTGTCAGAGCTTGCTCCAGAGGGTGAACCTGCCCAGTTACCCATCATGCCTTGAGCAAATGTTATAGAGGGAGTAAAAATAATGGTTAACAAAAAAACTGTTAGCAGTAAAAGTTTTTTCATAGTTTTAAATAGTATATCATTTTTTAGCTCCAATTTGCAGGATTTTAGTGATATAGTTTGATAGCTTCGGGTTGAGTACGCTTCAAGCTCTAAATTGACTAGCGAATTTATCTTCTTCGAGGTATGCTGGAAACTTCAAAGAATTCCGCGATTAACTTTGTGATTGATGCTATTCTGTCCTTCGCGCCGTCGTCTAATTCATTATAAATTTTTTGCACATCTCGCGATGCAATTTTTCTGTATTCACCATCAAAAAAAGCCCTCCTCCTAATTCCAAAAATCTGTCTTACAGCTGTGATCGACTCGGAATAACCAGCCGGATAGTTAGAAGACATATAAGAAAATAGGGGTTGAGCCTCTTCCCACGCGGTGTCGTCGCTTAATTTCGGGTTTTTTAACTTAGTTCGAACATTTATAAATTTCTTGTCGAGTTCATCTATTTTTGTTGATCTTCCAAGCGTTTCGTTCATACTGTTATAGGTAAATCGAGCGAATAGTAACAGAATCAAACAGTAAAATCAATATGACAATAACAATTGACTACATGGTATAGATTTGATAAGATTAATCGTGCCGCAGAAAAATACAGAAAAAAGGGTTAAATATATTTTTGTTTCGGGTGGAGTGATTTCCGGGATCGGAAAAGGAACCACCGCTGCCGCCATCGCATTTCTTCTAAAATCTGCAGGATATAAAGTATCGGCGATAAAATTCGAAAACTATCTCAATTTAGACGCTGGGACGATAAACCCGATCGAGCACGGTGATCCGTTTTTGTGTGACGACGGGACAGAAGCAGACATGGACATCGGAACATACGAAAAATTTTTAGGAGATGATTTAGGACGCGATAATTTTGTTACGATGGGCCAAATTTATCAAACCGTAATCGATAAGGAGAGAAGGTTTGAATACAGCGGAGAAGACGTTGAAGCGATTCCTTATATAACAGACGAAATTATACGAAGAATAAAACATTTGGCGCACAAGAAAAACGAGGACGTAGTAAGTATCGAGCTCGGTGGCACAGCCGGAGAATATCAGAATATGTTTTATTACGAGGCCTCGAGAATTTTAACGCTGAAAAATCCGGGTGATGTTATACATATCCATGTGACTTATGTCCCAACACCACCTCATTTGGGTGAACCAAAGACTAAACCCTCCCAGCTTTCGGTTAGGACTTTAAATTCGATGGGGATTCAGCCCGATTTTATAATCGCACGTTCTGAAAAATATTTAGATCAAAGACGACGCGATAGGTTTGCGCTTTTTTGTAACATGAGAGCAGAAGATGTTATTTCAAACCCGGACCTGCGGTCCGTTTACGAAATTCCGATCGTTTTGTCTGAGCAAAGTTTAGACCAGAAAATAATGCAAAAATTAAACCTTCCGGTAAAAAAACCCGAACTTTCTGAGTGGAAAGGATTTCTTAAAAAAGTAAAATCGAAAAAAAATAAAAACATCGAGATCGCGATCGTCGGTAAATATTTTGGGACAGGGGATTATCAATTACGGGATTCTTACGCTGCGCTTTTTGACGCGATCGATCACGCTTCCTGGAATTTGGGAATTCAAGTAAATACAAAATGGGTCAGCGCGGAAAAAATAGAGTCCTCCTTCGCCAAGGCTCCGGAGGATAAAAAAGAAGAAGCTTTAAGAGACATTATTGGTAACCCCGCTGGGATTATTGTTCCGATCGGTTGGGGAGTGCGGGGGGCAGAAGGGATGATCAGGGCCGCGTCGTATGCGCGAGAAAAGAAGATTCCGTATCTAGGATTGTGTTACGGAATGCAGCTTTCGGTTATCGCGTTTGCGCGTGACATTTTGAAATGGAAAGATGCTGACACAACAGAAAATAATCCGGAAACAAAACATCCGGTAATTCATCTTATCCCGATGCAAAAAGAATTTATGAAACGTCGGGCGTACGGTGGGACGATGAGACTCGGCGCGTGGGAAGCCAGAGTAAAAAAGGGAACACGGGCCTATGAAATTTACGATAAATACAACTTGTTTATCAATAAAGAAAAAGGATTAACAAGCGAAAGACACAGACACAGATACGAATTTAATAACGATTACTCAAAAGATTTTGAAGATAACGGTTTTGTAATAAGCGCCAGATCGGTCAAAGAAAATTTGGCCGAAATTATCGAATTACCAAAAACCGCTCACCCGTTTTATCTTGGAACACAGGGTCATCCCGAATATAAAAGCAAGCCGTTAAAACCTCATCCGATATTTTTGGAATTTATCCGCGCCTCTGCAAAAACAGATAAATAGATTGAGAAAATCGGGAAGTTGAGGTATAATATAATTCTATGATTACAAAAATCGATTTTGTTCCCGGCGATACAGTGAAAGTTTATCAAAAAATTAAAGAAGGAGATAAAACAAGACTTCAGATGTTTGAAGGCGTTGTGCTTCAGATTAGGGGCAGAGAAGACAAAAAGATGTTTACGGTTAAAAAATCCGTCGGAGATATCGCGGTCGAACGAATTTGGCCTGTTAAATCCCCTCTTATCGATAGGGTAGTCGTAAAATCTCATTCGAAAACAAAAGTAAGACGCGCCAGATTATACCATTTAAGAAAACAAAAATAATGAGGATTAGTAATCCGACTGCAATACTTGGGGAAGATCTCGCCGCAAAACACCTTATTAAAAACGGCTACAAAATCGTCGAGAGGAATTTTAGAAAAGGCTACGGAGAATTAGATATTATCGCGATCGACAAAAATGTACTTGTTTTTATCGAAGTTAAAACCCGAAAGTCGATGAATTTCGGGGGACCGTTTGAAGCGATAACGCCTTACAAACTCAGGACGCTCGTAAAAACAGCTGAATACTATAAATGGTCGCACAAAAATTTACCGGATCAAATGAGGATCGATGCGATCGGGATTACTCTGGACGCCGGCGGAAGTATTATGGAACTCGAGCACATAAAAAATATCAGCGGTTTTTGAGTATTTTTATCCGGTCGCGAAGTAAAGCAGCGGTCTCAAAATCCAGATCTTTTGCGGCCCGTAGCATTTGTTCCCGTATTTTTTTGATCAGTTTTTCTTTATCGTCTTGTAATAAAACTTCTTTTTTCCCCATTTCGAGCATAAAATCGATATCGCTTTTCTCTTTTTCCAAACGGTACTCCTCGTCTACGAGTTTCGCGCGGATCGCTTTTTTAACACTTTTTGGAACAATGTTGTGCTTTTTATTATATAAAAGCTGAATTTTACGTCGTCTTTCTACCTCGTCGATCGCACCCTTCATCGATCTTGTTACAGTATCTCCGTACATTATTACTGTCGAATTTATGTGTCGCGCCGCGCGCCCCATAGTCTGAATAAGAGAAGTTTTACTTCTTAAAAATCCTTCTTTATCGGCATCCAAAATCGCAACGAGTGAGACTTCCGGTAAATCCAAGCCTTCCCTTAAAAGATTAATTCCGACGATAACATCGTAAATACCCTCACGTAACTTATCTAAAGTATCCTGACGTTTAAGCGTTTCGACTTCTGAGTGAAGATAATTGACTTTAATTTTTCTCTCTTCGAGATAATACGATAGTTCTTCTGCCATGCGTTTGGTTAAAGTAGTTACGAGCACCCTTTCTTTTCTTTTTACCCTTTTATCGATCTCTTTAATTAAATCTTCGACTTGTCCTTTTGTCGGTCTGACTAAAACTTTCGGATCGATAAGTCCGGTCGGTCTGACAAGCTGTTCAATAATTCCATTATCGCTATCGCGACCTTCTTTTGAAAGTGATATCTCGTATTCATCCGGAGTTGCGCTGACAAATGTAGTCTGATTAACTCTTTGCATAAATTCATCAAACCGCAAAGGTCTGTTGTCAAAAGCCGAGGGTAAACGAAAACCGTAGTCGATAAGCGTTTCTTTTCGCGAGCGGTCCCCGTAATACATTCCACGGATCTGCGGAACTGTAATGTGTGATTCGTCGACAAACAATAGCCAATCTTTGGAACTTTTTGAAAAATAATCTAAGAGTGTGTAGGGTGGTTGACCCGGAATCCGACCGTCAAAATACCGCGAATAATTTTCGACCCCATTAACATATCCGATTTCCTGTATCATCTTAAGATCGAAATTTACTCTTTGTGAAATGCGCTGGGCTTCAAGTAATTTATTTTGGGATTTTAATTCTTTTACTCTTTCAGAAAGATCAAATCGGATTTTTTTAAAAACATCGCTGTACGAATTAGGATCAGTCATGTAGTGTTTTGCGGGGTAAATAACCACAACATCTAATTTATTAACAGAGTCTCCGGTTAACGGGCTGAATTCGGAAATCGAAATAATTTTTCCGTTTTGGATTTCGATATTTATTCCATTGTCCATGTAGGCCGGCAAAACATCGACTGATTCGCCGCGTACTCTAAACGTACCGCGTTCAAAACTGTATTCATTTCTTTCATACTGTAAATCAGTCAATCTAATTAAAATATCTTTCTGCTCTACTTTCATTCCCGTTCTTAATTCCATCACAAATTTTCCGTATTCAACAGGCGATCCCAGATTATAAATGCACGAGACCGACGCAACGACGATTACGTCATTTCTTGTTAAAAGATTCGTAGTCGCAGAAAGTCTCAATTTATCGATTTCTTCGTTTATTTCGACTTCTTTTTCGATATAAGTGTCGGATTGGGGAATATACGCTTCGGGCTGATAGTAATCGTAGTAAGACACAAAATAGCACACTGCGTTCCCTGGAAAAAAATCACGGAATTCCTGGTATAGTTGTCCGGCGAGAGTTTTATTATGAGAAATTATTAAAGTCGGCCGGTTTAATTTTTGAATCACGTTTGCCATCGTGAATGTTTTTCCACTACCTGTAACTCCGACTAAGACTTGATATTTTTTATTCTCTAAAATATTTTTAGTAAGTTTATTAATAGCCTGCGGTTGGTCGCCGGTCGGCTTAAAATTAGATTTTAGTTTAAAATCCATAACGCTCTATTTTACCACAAGTATCGATCCTGAAAAACCTTGCTAATCGTGTTATACTTGAGAACAAAATAAATATGAATATTGCTCTGATCGGTATGTCTGGCGTTGGTAAAAGTATTATAGGTAAACAGTTGGCGGCAAAGTTAAAATATCGGTTTATTGATATTGATAAAACAATTGAAGCTAAAACAAAAATGAAACTTCAGCAAACAATAGATAAATTTGGTGAAGAAAAACTTCTCAGATTAGAGGAAAATGCTATTTTAGTATTAAAAGGAATAGAAAACTCAATAATTTCTCCTGGGGGAAGCGTCATTTATTCTATTAAAGCAATGAGACATCTTAAAAAATATTCTGTTGTTATTTTTTTAAATGATTCAATATCTAATATCAAATTGAGGGCAAAAAATTTTTCTGAAAGAGGAATTATAGGATTAAAAAATAATACACTAGAACAACTATATTATAAACGATTGCCGATTTACGAAAAGTGGGCTGATTTAGTCATAACATTTCCCGATTCTTTTGATTTAAATCACGTCACAGACAGAATTATTCATCATTTAAATATCAAAAAATATATAATATATGACTAATAGTAATAGAAAGGAGGTGGAATAAATGGCGGTAAAAGGAGAGATTCCTTCTGGACAACAAGACGTTGCAACCAAGGAAACGATGGGATATCGTGTAGCGCAAGATTTATTTAGTCGTACTCTTGATTCTATGGCTAGTGACAATTCCTTAATGTACGGAGAAGGTTACACAAGGACTGTTGGAAATCTTAAACAAAAACTTGTAAATAGAAGAATCACAAAAGAAGCGTTATTAGAAATTTTAATTGACAACTGTGCGACTCTAGCGTACAAGAGGCGTGGTGATTGGGATAGAATCTGGGATTAGAAACTCAGTTATATTTCAATTGATAATTATATACTTATAATCTTGTAGCTATTTAATAAATATTTTATATTGAATTGATTCACTTTGAATATTTTTGTCATCTTGACAAAGTTACAGTATTTTTCGTATAAATTTCTTATATGGTCGGAGTTTTGTACAAAAAAGAAAGGCAGGTTTTAGAGTTTATCGCGCAGTTTCAAAAACACTACGGATATTCTCCAACATTAACCGAAATCGCACAGGCGACAAATCACCGCAGTAATTCGACTGTTCATACGCTTATTCGGGCGTTGGTCGAAAAAGGTTATGTTCAAAAAGTCGAAGGCAATACCCGCGTTTTAAAAATATTAAAAGAAGATACTGCAACTACAATGCTCGGAAATCAGCCGTCGCTAGAGCTTCCTTTAATGGGATATATTGCAGCCGGAAAACCGCTAGAGCCTCATATTGATCCGAACGCAACTTTTCAAGTTTCGGCGTCGATGATTTCGGGTAAAAAAACGGCGTACGTTTTACAGGTTAAAGGTAGTTCGATGATCGAAGATGGAATTCTTGATGGGGATTACGTCGTTATCGAGCGTACAGATCAAGCGGAAGAAGGAGATATCGTGGTCGCGCTAGTCGATGACAGTCTCGCAACCCTTAAACGTTTTTACAAAGAAAACGGAAGAGTCGTTTTAAAACCGGCGAATTCTCAGATGGAGCCGATTTATCCGAATAATATTATGATTCAAGGAAAAGCCGTAGGTTTAGTTCGAAAATTTTAAATCCTCTGTTCTTAAAAGTTTTTTCACTCCGTACCAGAAAACTATAAATATTATATACTAAATTAGGTGAACAAATATCTGGTGGGGAAATATATTTTGGTACCTGTAATATTTGTGGTTTTCATCGCGAGTATACTATTAGCAAACGGCATGCAGTTTAACGTTCACCTGACAGATCCTTTGGACGATCCTAAATCGAATCAAACGTGTTTTGACGAACCGAATAAAAGCGATCCGATAACATTTAACGACAACAAATATCTTAGAATAAAAACAGATATACCGGTGATATCCAAGGAAGTCGAACACATGGGACCTCAGCCTCCGCACACGGTGAACGAGTATGGAAAAGAACGCAAGGCGTATAATTATATTTCTTCGTATCTTTGGGAAATCCCGAATCACGAGATGTGGAATGATCTGTTGTTTGTCGATGTTACAAACGGAAGAGATAAAGTGACCCCCGGTTTTACCTATTTTAATGTTTATCTAATGGATGGAAAGCCGATCCCCGATTTTATTAAGAATTTTTGCAGAAAGGATTTCGCGCTCGACCAAAGACATTTATTTCCGGATACTAATGGTGTTTATATTCCGCCCAGAAATTTTATGCCTTCTCAAATTGTTTTTACCTCGACTGGAGGCAGCGATGTATTAATGAGAAAGCCAAGAGATGTTGAGTATTTAATAATTTCTTACGATGTTTTAGATAGCCCGATAGGGAAGCTTTATGCGAGTTCTTTTTGGCCCAATGGAGTTTTATCTCTTCCCGATATCGGAAAAACGTATTCTGCTTATTTTGTCGGAAATTCGACGATCGAAGCGATCGCTCTGTTAGATAATGATAAAAATAGCAAAGACGCCAAAACTGTTTATATTTATATGCCGATCGATTTTATTAAAAATCCGAGCAAAGATCCTACTGTCGATGTTAATTCTACATTGCAGCTTAATACGTTTAATTTTCCTCTTTTAAGTCCTTGGAGCTGGTGGACACCCGAATGTAAGCCGGCGATTTATCTTTATCCGAAAACAACAGGTCATATAAATGTAAAAGTTAAACCGGTCGGATATTTAACTTATACAAATCCGTTTTATAACGAAAAAAACGGCTGGGATGTTTTGGCTAATCCAAACGGGGATTTAATCGTTAATGCTAAAAAATTCGATTATCTTTACTATGAATCTAAAATAAAAAGCTCGGAAATCGAAAAGCCCGCCGAAGGGTTCGTCGTGGAATACGCAAAATTAAACGAATTATATAAAGACATTCTACCAAAACTGGGATTGAATTCAAAAGAAACGGCAGATTTTATTAGCTATTGGATAAAGGTTTTACCTAAGGCAAATTTCTATTTTGTAGGGGTAATGGAAGAAGCGGCCATAGAAAAAATTGAGCCTTTGTCTGTAAATCCCAAACCCGATTCAATAATAAGAGTAAGGCTTTATTTTAAAGCTTTAGACAGTAAAATAAGCGCTATCGAACCAAAAATTATTACTCCAAAAAGACACGGATTTTCTGCAGTTGAGTGGGGTGGGTTGGTTGAAGGTGACAAAGAATTCACTTGTTCGCAGTAGATTATTTTTTGAATTTTACAATCTTTAATTTGTGATTTATGTAATATAAAATTCCGATTATCATTGCAACCAAAATTACATATTCAAATTTTCTGTAATACGGTTCCAGACTGCTCCATTTACTGCCCATATAGAATCCGATGTACGTAAGAAAAGCAGACCAAATAAACGACCCCAAAAACGTGTAAATCGAAAACTTCCAGATATTCATTTCTGCTAAACCCGCGGGGAGTGAGATAAAAGTTCGAACAGCCGGCAAAAGTCTGCTAAAAAAAGCGATACCGTTGCCGTATTTGTTAAACCATTTGACAGACCGGAGGTATTCGTGCTCGCTTACCAAAATAAATTTGCCGTATTTTCGGATAAGATTTACAATCACATTTTCTTCCAAAAAATAACCGACAGCGTATCCGATTAGCGAGCCGACAAGATTTCCGAATGCGCCGACAGTAACTATCAACCAAAAAGAAAGCTCGCCTTTTTGCGCCAAGAATCCCGAAAAAGGCATCGTGACTTCGGAGGGGATCGGGATCAGGGCAGATTCGAGCGTCATTAAGATAAAAATCCCAAAGTAGCCAGCAGATTCGATAAAATGTATAATAAAGGACGATAACTGCTCGAGCATATTTTATTATGGGAACGCTTTACATTGTATCAACGCCCATCGGTAATTTGCAAGACATAACGTTTCGGGTCTTAAATATTTTACATAAGGTTAATTTTATTGCTTGTGAGGATACTAGAAAAACAGGTATTCTTTTAAAATCAATTAACCCGATGTATATTGCAATAGTGCAACATACAATGGGCGAGGAGAAGTCTCAAAGGCCTCGATTAATATCTTACTTTGAACAGAATGAACTAAGAAGGATTCCCGAAATCATCAATATTTTGAAAAATGGAGAAGATGTAGCGCTTGTCTCTGACGCCGGGACGCCGACGATTTCCGATCCGGGATTTAAACTCGTTCGGGAATGCGTAAATCAAAAAATAAAAGTTGAAGCGATTCCCGGAGTTTCTGCCGCGATCGTAGCACTCACGGTATCCGGACTGCCAACCGACAAATTTTTGTTTTTGGGATATCTTCCACTTAAGGAAGGAAAAAGAATTTCTTTACTCAACAATCTAAAAAAATCGCAGGAATTTATTAAATCAACAATTATAATTTACGAAGCTCCGCACAAACTTTTAAAGACACTGAATAGCCTACGGCAAGTTTTCGGTGATATGGATATTGTGATTTGCCGCGAGTTGACAAAAATCTACGAAGAAGTCCGTCGCTCAAAAATCTCTGAATCTTTAAAGCACTTCTCAAAAACGAATCCGAAAGGGGAGTTTGTTATTCTTTTTCACCATTAAGTTAAGAAGATGCTATTTCGAGTATAATATACCCCCCGTTCACTCTTCGCTTTTCTTCGTAACCAGCTCTTTTAAGAACATTAAGAGATGGTGTATTTGATTTGAATACTTTGCCATAAATTAATTCATATCCCAATCTTTGAAAACCAAAAGTAGTAAGAACTTCCACAGCCCTACTTATGTAACCGTTTCCAGTGAATTCAGCTCCCTGCCAGTATCCGATTTCTGCTTGTTTAGGATCTCCATCATCTGTAGTTATATTGATTCCTCCTACAATTAAGCCCTGCTTATTTCTTATTGCGAATCTTCGTCTTGAGGGATTTTTTGGATGCAATATACTTTCTTGTACAGTCTCAAGAGATGGATATTTTAGAGCTGTGTCTTCGTAATTTTGAGATAAGTGGGTTCTATTTCTATCGATCAACGCAAATAATTCACTCGAATCTTCTAGAGAATATTGTCTCAACGTAACTTCTCCGTCTGACGAAGCTAACTCAATTA
>JAMDAA010000031.1 GCA_023484045.1 Patescibacteria group bacterium | reverse complement strand
TTTAAGATTAACAATCATTACCTCTTTACCGCAAAAAAATTCGGTGGAGGAACAGTGTCTGGCGGGCAGTTTAACTGGGGAGGTTGACTCCTACAGCGCAACGGAGTCGTACAAAGGTTGGCTAATCTTGGATGGAAATCAAGATGATAGTGCAAACGCATAAGCCAGCTTGACTGCGAGACCAACAAGTCGAGCAGGTGCGAAAGCAGGTGTTAGTGATCCTCCGATGCATAGTGGTATGCACGGAGCTTAACGGATATAAGCTACCCCGGGGATAACAGGCTGATCGCTTCCAAGCGTCCACAGCGACGAGGCGGTTTGGCACCTCGATGTCGGCTCATCTTATCCTGGGGCTGGAGAAGGTCCCAAGGGTCGGGCTGTTCGCCCGTTAAAAAGGTACGCGAGCTGGGTTAAGAACGTCGTAAGACAGTAAAATGTCCGTTGCTGTCTATAAATCTAGCTATATGCTGGAAAATCCGTAGTATCCCAAGCTACTTGACGAGAGAGAATTATAGAGTTATTATATCTCTATGTTAAGTAATAATGCTTTGGGTGCGGACAATCAGCAGGCAGCTAGGAAAGAAATTTCTAATGAGTATTTTGCAGGATTCACAGATGGAGAAGGGTGTTTCTATGTGGGGTTTAGTAAACGATTAGATCTGCCGCTTAAATGGCAGGTTATTACGGAATTTCATATAAGTCAAAATCCAGGAGGAAAAAATGTTTTGGAGGAGTTTAGAAAACGACTTGGTTGTGGTTATCTAAAAAGAAATCATCCAAAGAATCCAAAAGATAAATCGTGGATTTTACTTATCAAGGATAGAAAAGATCTAAAAGAGAAACTAATTCCATTTTTTAAGAAATACATTCTTTATACAACGAAACAGCAAGACTTTGAAATTTTTACAAAAGTGCTTGATATTATTGAAACAGGCAAGCATTTGCGAAAAAAAGGTTTTAAAAAAATTGTTGAGTTAGTTTTTCAAAATACACGAGTTACTAATAAACGATACTCAAAAAAATTACTTCTTTCCTAGAGCCTCAGAGACTATACGCTAGAGTCGCCTTAGGCGACAAGATATAGTCCGAACTGCATAGCGATATGCAGAATATAACAGAAATGTTGTATCTTTGATTCCGATTTAATCGGGATGAATGTAACATAATTGTCGGACTCTATCCAGGACAACCGTTGGAAATTTGAAAGGACCCGTCCCTAGTACGAGAGGACTGGGATGGAGGAATCCCTGGTGTGCCAGTTGTTTCTTTAAAAGAGCATTGCTGGGTAACTAGATTCCTATCTGATAACCGCTGAAAGCATCTAAGTGGGAAACAGACCTTGAGATAATATTTCCATGTCCCGATTTATCGGGACGTAGATCCCTTGTAGATCACGAGGTTGACCCTTCGATTTCACTCAGGGTTAAATCTGAGAGAAGTCTGGTCAATTCTTCGATGAAGTTTAGGATTTAGCAATAGATCCTGAGCCTGTCGAAGGATGATAGGCGGGCGGTGTAAGTGCCGTAAGGCATTTAGCTTACCCGTACTAATGATCAAAGTAGTTTATTAAAGACTTTCTTGTCCCGCGGAGTTCTGCACTGCAGAACAAAGTGGGAAATCTCTTCATTTTTTAGAGAGCCACGAAGTGGATCTCGAAATCCACCAAAAATCGCTCTTTGTGCCGTATATGAATAGTATTGACCAGCCCGCAATGCTACGCATAGCGTTACAGGCAGGAAAGGTACAAAGTAAGATTAGGTGGGTTAGTACAGTTTTAACAATTAAAAGCAGAAATTTTCTGGTGATTGAAGCGAAGTGGCACCACCTCTTCTCATTCCGAACAGAGAAGTGAAACGCTTCAGCGCCTACGATACTCGATTTTTCGGGGACAATAGGTCATTGCCAGAAATTTTCTGCTTTTTTTGTGGAGAAATCGATTGCATAATTTTTGCTTCAGTGGTATACTTAACTCATCTTAAATAATATGAAAGGCGGAATAATGCGTGGTAGATCAAAAATCAAAGATCAAAAATCAAAGATCAGGAAATAATACTTCGGGATCTTCAGCGATGGCAAGGCTTCTAAGCTCTGCCAAAACATCAATAGTAACTTTTAAAAAAGGCGAAAACGTAAATGGTATTGTTACAAAACTTACGCCTCGCGAAATTTTAATCGACATAAACGCAAAAACCGAAGCGGTTGTTTTAGAAAAAGACAAAAAAATCCTCAAAAGATTATTGTCACAATTAAAGGAAGGGGATAAAGTCGAAGTAACGATTCTAAACACCGAATCAGAAATGGGATATCCCGTTGTTTCGCTCCGAAGGTTTATCGATAACTTAACTTTTAAAAACCTTGAGGAACTTAAAAAAGAAAAAAAACCGGTTTCCGTTTTTATCGAAAACCGAACATCAGGTGGTTTTTTAGTGCTAACAGACGACGGGATGCAGGGGTTTTTACCGAATTCTCAGATTTCGTCGATCGAAAACGCGCAAACATTAATCGGTAAAAAAATTGACGCGATCGTTTGGGAAATCGACCGGCCGACAAAAAAAATTATTTTTTCGAAAAAAGCGATGCAGGGAAGTGGAGAATTTGATGATTCGGTAAAGTCGTTAAAAGTCGATCAAAAAATTAGCGCGACAGTATCGAGCATTGTTCCTTTTGGTTTATTTGTTACTTTGCAGACAACGGACGGTAAACAGATTGAAGGGCTTGTTCACATTTCGGAAATTTCGTGGGAGAAGGTTACGAATTTAGACGAACTTTATTCGGTCGGACAAAAAATAGAAATGGTTGTAATTGGATTCGACAAAGACTCAAAAAGGGTTGACTTGTCGATTAAAAGATTAACAAACGATCCGTTCGAAGAAAAAGCGAAGAATTTTTCGGTCGATCAAAAAATAACGGGGAAAGTTACTCAAGTTTTAGATTCGGGAGTCGTTTTGGAGCTTCATCCTTCGGCAAGGGCTTCGACTGAGCTCAGCCGAATGTCCTCAGGACAAGCCGTTGAAGGGTTTATCAGAAAAGAGAAAATTCCGCCTACAGTTACTTATTCTGTGGGAGATTCTGTTACGGGAACTGTTTTTCAGATCGATAAAAAAAGGCGCAGAATTGTTTTGATTCCGGTTCTCTTAGAAAAGCCGATCGGCTACAGGTAAGATGCGAAGCACTACTTCCTTTGTTTGTCAGGAATGCGGATATGATTCACCCCAGTGGCTTGGTAAATGTCCGGAATGCGGAACATGGAATTCGCTCCGTGAATTCCAAACTCTCGCCTCGCTTCGCGGGCGAAGCGGGCAAAGCTCAAATATCAAAAATCAAAACTTCAGCTCAAATCTTAAAACATTATGGACTCAAAATTTACAGCCTAAATCTTTGAATGAAATTAAATTTGAAAAAAAATCTAGGCTTCTTACCGGTTTTTCGGAGATGGATGGGGTATTGGGCGGAGGTTTGGTAAATGGATCAGTAACACTTTTGGCAGGAGATCCGGGAATCGGTAAATCGACATTATTGCTTCAAATGGCTTTGAGTGTTGCCAAAGAAACGCCGCTGAGGTCGTCCGGCGATCGCCGGGCTCCCCGCGGCGAAAATTCGATTGGTGAAAATTTTTTTAACTCCCCAAATCCTGTTTTATACATCAGTGGCGAGGAATCTGAAGAGCAAATTAAACTCCGCGCAGAAAGATTAAATCCAAATTCAAAAAATCAAAATTTGCTTCTTTTGTCCGCGACAAACGTGGACGCGATTCAAATAGTTATCCAAAATTTAAAACCGTCTTTAATAATCGTCGACTCGATCCAAACGATGGAGTCAGAAGCTTTAACCGGGCTTTCGGGATCGGTCGGGCAAGTCAGATATTCGGCGTTATCTTTTATTAAAACCGCAAAATCTTTAAATATTCCGGTAATACTCGTCGGGCACGTCACAAAAGAAGGAATGGTCGCGGGTCCGATGATTTTATCCCATATGGTCGATACGGTCCTTTTTTTGGAAGGAGAGAAATCGACAGGTACAAGAATTTTAAGAAGTCTTAAAAACAGATTTGGGCCGGTCGACGAAGTCGGAATTTTTGTCATGGAGGGATCTGGTATGACAGAAGTTAAAACTCCGGAGCAGTTCTTTTTAACCCCGCCGGGGGCGGGGCAAGCAAAAGATCAAAAAAATGTGCCGGGTTCGGTTTTAGTTTCGACGATTGAAGGAACGCGCGCGTTTCTGGTAGAATTACAGTCTCTTGTTGTGTTTTCAAAATTTCCGATTCCAAGGAGAGTCGCGATAGGAATCGACAGCAGAAGATTGGAGCTGTTACTCGCGGTTTTACAAAAACACTGCCGATTGCCTTTTGAAACGATGGATGTTTTCGTAAACGTCGCGGGAGGATTAAAGATTCAAGACCCCGGATGCGACCTGGGGATTTGCCTTTCGCTTTTTTCGAGTTTAAAAAATATGGGCTTGGGCAAAACAGTGTGCATCGGAGAAGTGGGATTATTAGGGGAATTAAGAAACGTACCGTTTTTGGATAAAAGGATTAAAGAGGCGAGAAAGCTCGGGTTTAAGAATATTGTGAGTGCGCAAACAGCGAAAACTTTAAATGAAGTGATAAAAACAATACGATGAATTATAAATTTAAAATTTACAATTTTCAATTTTAAATCAATTTTTAATTACTAAATTTTAAAAATTAAAACATTTAGATTTGATTAAAAATTTAAAATTTCGAATTTAAAATTTTTAGGATATGGTTAAAAAAATAGAGAATTTATCAAAATCATCAAAACAAAAAGAGATTAAAAAGCCACAAAAAGGCGGGCGTCCTCCTGTTTATTCTCCGATGATAATCGCGGCGATCGCAGAAGAGGTTGTTAAACGTTTACCTGGAATAAGAAGAAGACCAAATACTAAAAAATCAAAACATAAAGATAATAAAAAAATCGAGAGAGCGGCTTTTCTTGATACGTCTGCCATTATCGACGGACGGATTTTTGGCGTCACGACATTAGGTTTAATAACGGGTGCCGTTGTAGTTCTTGACAGTGTTCTTTTAGAACTTAAACACATCGCCGATTCGCAGGACACTGTAAAAAGAGAGAGGGGAAGAAACGGTCTGGAATTCTTGGAAAAACTCAAAAAAAACAAAAAAGTTAAAGTTGTAACACTTTCCAAAGAAGAGGAAAAAAACTACTCAAAAGATGATATAAAGGAGGTTGATGAAATTCTTATTAGAATCGCAAAAAATAGTAAGGGAAAGATCTTAACCTGCGATTATAATCTGGCGAAAAAAGCGAATATTCAGGGAGTGATCGCGGTTAATGTTAACGAACTCGCAAATGTTTTAAAGGTCCGCGCAGTACCGGGAGAGGCTTTGCATGTTTCGGTTTTACACCACGGAAAAGACCCGACGCAGGGAGTGGGATATTTAGACGATGGTACGATGATAGTTGTCGAAAACGCGAGCACGGAAGTCGGAAAAACGATAGATGTCGTAGTTGTCCGCGTAATCCAAACCACAGCCGGCCGAATCCTGTTTGCAAAAAAGATTTAAATTTACTTTTAAGTATTGACTTTTGTTAATAAAAGTTGTAATAACAGAAATAATAAGGAGGTGAATAAGAGTGCCATCGAAGGAGTTGATTAGAGACATAAGTGATTCACGAGATTTTTCTTCGTCCTCCTAGCATGGAACCTTTAGAAAAAGGCCCATGTAAGCCTCCAACGTGCTCATGTAGGTGCAATCCGCCGCCAACATGCAGTTGTCGTTGTATGTCTAAAAACATGTCGGAGGTAGTATCCGGTAAATAAACTGTCCGTAAATATTTTAAAATTTACTTATGGACAAGATTAGGTCAACCTTGGAAAAAGGTGCTACTTTTGTTAAAAATAATCCTCAATTAATTTTGAATATTAAAAGAGTAGAATGTTACAATGATGATCCTCAATTATATGAATATATATCGTATTTCCGTGATAACTATGATAACACGTTACATAATTCATCCTATGCTATAGGAGCATCCTTCAATCGTAATAGGGCATTATTAAGACTTTTCGGAGAACTCATAGAGAGACAAAGCCTCGGGAATACAATGAAGGGAAAATTAGTTCATAAAAATTATGAATCGATTAAGAATATTTCAATCAATCCAAGGCAAATAATGTATTTTTCAAAAGAGGAAAAGAAATTATTAAAAAAAGTTTTTATATATAATAAATCATCAAAATTGCATTGGATTAAGGGGTTTTCTTTAATCAGCAATAAAGAGATATATATACCAGCGCAGTTAGTCTTTATTCCTTATTCTTTTGAAGATTCCGAACCGACTCTTCAATTTTTAAATTCTACCGGAGCTGCAGCTGGAAGTTCAATGGAAGAAGCTATCTACAACGGAATTTGCGAGATTATAGAAAGAGACTCATTTATGATTTGTTACCTTAATAAATTACCTATGCCGTCAATTTCTGTTAATAATTTTAGTAAAAAATTAAATCAAATAGTTAATTTAATTAATCGCTATGACCTTAAATTATATCTGATTAATTTAACAACGGATATAAATATCTTTTCCGTAGGCGCTTTAATAGTGGATAAAACAGGCAAAGGTCCAGCATTATCAATGGGTTTAAAAGCAGGACTGGAGATAGAAGAAGTAATAATAGGAGCAATAGAAGAATCATTGATGGTTAGGTCTTGGGCGAGAAATAGTTTTATTGCTAATAAAAATAAGGATAAATTATTTTGGTCAAATAAGAAGAATTTAAGATATTTGGATTTTTGGTTGAACAATAAAGAAATTGTTTTCAAGAACAAAAAAATAGCAAAAATCACGATTAAAGAAAAATTAAATAAGGTTATTGAAATATTTAAAAAGAAAAATTTAGATTTATTATTTGTTGATATTGCTTCATTAGAAATTAAAAAATTAGGCTTTTCAGTTGTAAAAGTAATTATACCCACTCTTCAGCCCATGTATCACGATAAGGATTTTAAATACTTAGGGAATAAAAGATTATATAATGCCCCGTTGAATATGAAAATGCTAAAAAAATCATTATCGAGAAGTAAAATGAATAAAATCCCGCATCCTTTATTATAAAATGGGCAGAAATTTTAACACTTTTATTAAAAAACTAGAAGGAAATTTTGCTATTTCAGATAATTTTCATAGATTTACAAAAAATAAGAGTGTGTCTGCTAGGAGTTATGGTCAAAAAATTCCTAATTCTTGGATTGAAATCCATTTCAAAACTTATCCTCGACTAAACAAAATTAATCTTCTAAAAACAAAAGCAATAGGCGTTTTAGAGAGAACTTTATTAAAAAGAAGATCAATCCGCAATTTTTCTGGAAGAGCAATTAGTCTTAAAGATTTATCAAAAATTTTATTTTTTTCAGCAGGCATTATTAATTCTTCTTCTCAGCTTAATAATACGAAACGAAGCTATCCTTCTGCCGGAGCTAGATATCCATTGGAATTATATTTGATAGCCTTAAACATGGTTAATGTCGAGAAAGGATTATATCATTATAATGTCAAGCAACATTTACTAGAGCAACTACTCAAATTGGATTTATTGGATTGGGTTGTCAATGCAACTGGAGATGATAGGAATTTAGGAAAGGCATCATTTATTTTAGTTATTACAGGTGTTCTTAATAGAACAAGGACAAAATATGGAAATCGGGGATATAGGTATATTCTTCTCGACGCTGGTCATTTAGCCCAAAACATTCTTTTAATGATTACATCATTAAATCTAGCTGGTTATCCGATAGGAGGCTTTATTGATAATGAATTTAATAAACTTCTTGATATTGACAAGAGAAAGGAAGTAGCATTATATTTAGTTGCAGTCGGACAAAATAGTAAATGAAGTTAAAATATCATAGCGAAAAATTGGTAAACGAGCTTCAGCTTTGTTTAATAAAAGGTTTTTCGAGTAGAGCAATTACAATAACGGCATTCATCAAAGCTGGTTTTCGATCAGAACCACCCAAGTATCATGGTATTTCTCATTTTGCAGAGCACATGGCTTTTAACGGATCTAAAAATTTTCCTTCTTCGAAAATTGAAGCAGAAGCGGTGGAAAAATATGGGGGTTGGCATATGGGTTATACGTGGATCGAAGATCAACAACACATGGTTAGTATCCCTAAGGAAAATTTTTCGATTGGTCTTGAAGTTCTTTTGGATAGCATTTATGCGCCGCTTAACAACGCGTCCGACATAGAGAAAGAAAAAGGAGTTATAAGAGAAGAAATTTTAAAAAATATGTCAGATCCGTCTTATTGTATTTGGAATAAGGTTTGGCTTCCTCTCTTTTTTCAAAACACGTCTCTTGGAAGACCATATTACGGAGAAGAAAAAGACATAAAAAGAATTTCAAAAAGAGTTTTGGATACCTTTGTTCAAGAAAAATTCCGGCCAGAAAATACGATTTTGCTAGTAGCAGGAGACTGCGATATGGGGAAATTAAAATCGTTAGTACTAAAAAAGATCGAAAATTTAAAGATTAAAAAGAATAAAATCAGTAGAAGCGACAACAACAGGCTTATTATAAAACACAATAAAAAAATTTTAGTTTACAATGATTCTTCTTACTATAAAACTTCAATAGTAGTTGGAATCCCGAGCGTCCCTTTTTCACACAAAGATAGACATGCATTAAATATAATAAGAGATCTTTTGGGTGGATATTTTGGAAGTAAAATAGTGCAAATCCTAAAGGACGAAGGCGGTTTGATTTATGATTGGAATACTTATCATGATAACCTTACAGACTCAGGTTATCTTGTATTTAGCACCTCAACAGCACATGAAAATGTTTACAAGGTAATAAAAATTATTCTTAAAGAATTCGAAAGAATTTCTGAGGGAGAAATCAGTAGGAAAGAGATAGAAGTAGCAAAAGGGCATTTAATTGGAAGTATAGCGACTAATGTTGAAAAAGGACAAGATTATGTCGAATGGTACGGTATTCAAGAGCTTTTAAATCCTAAAAATGTTTTGAGTATAGAAGAAGTTATAAATATATATAAAAAAATTAGTACAGAAGATATTCGGAGCATTGGGGTAAAATATTTCTCAAAAGAAAAAGTACTAGTTGGAGTTTTAGGAAGAGCAGATAAATTTAAAATAGAACGCCTTTTAAAGTAATCCTGTTTGCAAAAAAGATTTAAAATCTTTTCCATGTTTAAATTAGTAATTTTTGATTACGACGGTCTCATAGTAAATAGTGAACAGGTTATTTTTGAGGCGATTAAAGAACTTTTTAAAAAATACAAGAAAAGTTTAACTTGGGAATATTATTTAAAACACATCGGAACTCCAAAATTGATAGCGCTCCGGCATTTTCATGCAGATTACTCATTAAAAATATCTTTCAAAAAATTTGTCAAAGAACGGGACGAGATAGTAAAAAAATATATTAATGATAAGATAAAACTCATGCCGGGATTATTAACTCTTTTAAATTACCTTCATAGTAAAAAAATCGCTATGGCGATCGCAACTTCTGGTAATAAAAATTACGTATCTGAAGGACTTAAAAAATTTAAAATAAAAAAATATTTTCGGACAGTAGTTTATGTCGAGGATGTTGAGAGAGGGAAGCCCTACCCCGATCTTATTTTTGAAGTATTAAAAAGGACAAATTATAAACCGAGCGAAGCGATAATTTTGGAAGATTCGCCGAGTGGCATCGAAGCGGCTTTTAGAGCAAAAGTTTTTAGCGTTGCGATCCCGACGAGAGGCGTGGATTATAAAAAATTTTCAAAAGTGAGTGTTGTTTGTAATAATCTGAATCAAGTTAAAAAAATGATCCAAAATCAAAAACTTCCGTTTGCAAAAAAGATTTAAATACGGTATTCTTTTTTTCACTTCAATTTTATGTCAAAAAAAATCAGGGTTTGTCTTTTGTTCGGCGGTAAAAGCGGGGAGCACGAGGTTTCCTTGCAGTCCGCAAAATCAGTTTATAAAGCGCTCGACAAGAAAAAATACAACGTATTTTTAGTCGGGATCGATAAAACCGGTAAATGGTTACTCGGAAACGCCTCTAATTATCTGCTAAATTCATCTAATCCAAAACTCATAAAACTCAACAAAGCAAACATGGAAGCGATTACGCCGGTTTCAAAAGAAAATACAACGCAACTTATTTCCTTAAATTCAGTAGATTCTAAAAAAGAAATCGCAATGATCGATGTTTTTTTTCCTGTCACTCATGGAACTTTTGGGGAAGACGGTTGTCTTCAGGGGCTTTTAGAATTTACAAACGCGGCGTATGTAGGCGCCGGAGTATTAGGTTCATCAGTAGGAATGGATAAAGATGTAATGAAAAGACTTTTAAAAGAAGCAGGCTTACCGATCGCGGATTTTTTTACGATTAAAAAAAGCGATTATTCTTCAAAATCCATAAAAAATATAACTTCAAAATTTAATCCTTCGACTCCGCTCAGGACAAGATTTCCGGTTTTTGTAAAGCCGGCAAACATGGGTTCATCGGTCGGCATTAATAAAGCGAATAACATTCAGCAACTCAAAAAAGCGATTAAGGATGCTTTTTTATACGACACAAAAATATTGATCGAAGAAAATGTTGACGGGCGCGAAATCGAATGCGCGGTTTTGGGAAACGACGATCCAAAAGCTTCTTTGCCGGGGGAAGTTATGCCATCAAAAAAACACAGTTTTTATTCTTACGCGGCAAAATATATCGACGAAAAAGGCGCGAATCTTTTAATCCCGGCAAAACTTCCGCCAAAAATTATTAAAAAAATTCAGGGCTTAGCGATTAAAACATTTAAGGTTTTAGAGTGTTCGGGGATGGCAAGAGTTGATTTTTTCCTGAAAAATAATGGAACAGTTTTTATAAACGAAATTAATACTTTACCTGGATTTACCAAGATAAGTATGTATCCAAAACTTTGGGAAGCAACGGGCGTTCCGTATCAAAAACTTTTGGATAAATTAATAGAACTCGCAATCGAAAAAAAGAAACAAAAAGACAATCTCAAAAGATCTTTTGAGATTTAAAATTTTATAGGCCATTGACATAAATTCAATGTAAGTTGGTATACTACTAAAACCATGAAACAAAAAAACAGCGATTCTGATCTTGTGACAAAAGTTGATTTAGAAAAAGCGTTAAAACCTTTCGCGACAAAAGATGATATTTCCAGGCCTGAACAATCGACAAAAACAGATATAAAAGAATTAAAAACAGAAGTAAAAGGACAAAGGGCGGAATTTAAGAGAATAGAAAAATCACTTCGGTCTGAACTGTTGCGGCTCGAAGAGAGGATCGAAAATTCAGATGAGAATGCGATTAAGTACAGGGATCAAATATTAACAAGACTCGACGAAGTTATGGGCGAATTAGAAAATATGAGGGAAGACCGGACGATCGGCACATATCAAACCGCAGAACTTCGGAAAGACGTTGATGATCACGAAAAAAGAATTACTCGCCTCGAAAAAACACCCCAAATCATTTAAGCCTGTGTGATCGGCTACTACAACGGTAAAGACGTCATCTAAAAACCCATCTGACAACTTCTAGAAATTAATTACCTATTAGAAGAAAAACTGCACAACAGTCGTTATCAGTTTAGCTCTTTATTTAAAAAAAGAAAGTTAATAGTTTATAATAATAAATATGAAATTTAAAATAGGTATTTTTGGAGGAAATACTAAAGGGAATGATGTAACAACAAAAAAGGCACAGAGAGTAGCAGAAAGATTATTACATCACGATGTCATTGTTGTTACAGGAGCTAGTTTGGGAATACCATATGTTGTAGCAAAGTACGTTGCTGATAAGGGGAAAGAGGTATGGGGATTTAGTTCAGAAATTAACGAGAAAAATCAGATAGCGATACATAAACACAAAATTGATATGTATAACAAAATTTTCTACGTTCCCGAAAATTATCAGGATTTATTTTCTATAGAGAATAAAAGTTCGGCTAGCGATGATTTTTCTGCTCGTTTAAAATTCCGGAATATACTTTCTAGTATTCATTGTGATGGAGTAATTATAATTGGAGGAAGATGGGGGACGATGAATGAGTTTACGAACATGCTTTATTACAAAAATAAAATTGTGGGCGTACTTACGGGAACAGGAGGAATTAATGATGAATTGCCCTATTTGACAAAAAAATAGAAAACAAAAATAAAACAATGGTAATTTTTAATAATTCTCCAGAAGCGCTTGTAGACGCTCTTTTATTGAATTTATTAAAGAATAAACCTTCAAACATTTAGTTATTTAATTATATTTTCTGACAAATTTGTCATTGATCTTCTTTGAAAAAAATTATTAAATACCCTAAACAATAGTTTTCTTTATATGGATATAAACTTAAAACTTCTAAGCAAAATATCGATTTTGGATAAAAAATTAAAAGATCTAGACCAAGTCATAATAGAAACTAGAGTTGAATTGCATAACATCTTTTGGAGCTTGATAGAGAATAAGAATCAAAAAACGAAAAAAAATGACAAGCAACTTTGATCTTGCTTCTTTTCTCATGGGTTTAGTTGTCGGCTGGGTGGTTTCGTGTTTTTGGTATGTGGTCGGTTACTATAACGGTAAAAAAATCCTCTAAAATTTAATCCTTACATATTTTACAGTCATTTCTTTAAGAGTTGTCATATGTTATAAATAATCTGAAAGATATGAAGATCGGGGCTTTTATTACAATATTTAACGACCAATGGGAAAAAGAATTTAGACCCCTTTTCGATATTGGACTCGATTTCTTTGAGATTTTGCCGGAAAACCCTTCTGTTTTTACGAGAAAAAGTTTAAAACAATATCTCAAAAATTATGAGGTAATTATTCACGCTCCTTTTATAGAATCAAACATTATTTCTAATAGCAAAATTATCAGAGAGGCTTCAAAAAGATATCTTCTTAATGCTTTAACTCCGCTTATAAAAGATTATTCTCCAAAAGTAATTACTTCACATATGGGTCATACTAATGCCTTTATTTATAGCCAAGTCTATCTGGATGAATTTAAAGAATTGATCAAAAAGATTCCTCAACTTTCGGTTGAAAATATGCCTGGATCTGCCAGCCTCTGGAAGAAAGGGTTTCCTGGTACGGAGAAGGAAATTGATTTTGTCCTCGGGCAAGTTAACTGTGGTTTTACATTTGATGTCGGGCATTTTCTTAAAGGCGGATGTGACATATGGAGACTTTTAAAAAAATATTTACCGAGAATAGTTAATATTCATATCCATGATGTCGTGGACGGAAAAGATCATCAGCCGCTCGGAACAGGAATATTAGATGTAAGGAAGTTCGTAAAAATTCTTAAGGACGCGGATTATCAGGGTTATTTAAGCATAGAGATGGTTTCTGATAACGCAAGCGGTGCGATTTCTTCATTTAATTTACTTAAAAAGTTAATTTGACAATCTATGAAATTAACTTATTAATTTATCCTCGGCGCTTGATCGCGGCAGACGCGACTTGACAAGGAAAGGGAAAATCGAATTTATCGAATTATGGTTAAATAGTAAAGACGTCCTCTAAAATTTAGCTTTGAGTTAGATTCCCGCACAAAAACAAAATTAATTTTTTTATAATTTTTTTAATATTTCTAGGTATTCTTCTACTGTCATTCCGAGGGTTCTTAGGTTATTTCTCACTATAAATATTGGAAGATTTTTGTATGTCGGAAGAATGATCGGTCTTTTTAATCCCGTTCTCCAATAAACTCTGTGATCTCCTTTCTGACGTTCAAATTTGCAGCCAACGTAAAAAAGAAATTTTTCGAATTTTTTCCAATTAATTGGGGTTAAATGAGGCATATATTAACTAAGACAAGGCACGGAAAATGTTTCAGTTTGGTGAGAAATAACAACCGGTGGTTTAAGATGATTATCTTTTCTTTGCCAGCCGAGTTCTGTTAACGCTTCATCTACAGTTCCTTTTGCTGTAATTTCTTCAAAAAAAAGTTGTACTGCTTCTTCGAAT
>JAMDAA010000037.1 GCA_023484045.1 Patescibacteria group bacterium | reverse complement strand
TGTTGCCTTCGGATCCGAATAAATCAAAAAAATATGTTTATTATTCTTCACAGGATGGACAATCTTATTACCTTTATGCTAGTCTGGATAGAGAAGGAAAAGATCCGCAGGCATGTAATGGAGGTAATCAATGTACAAATGTTCCGGCTAATGTTAAGTGCGGATCAGCGACTGATATTTGTAATTATGGTGCGACGAGTCCGAATGTAAACCCATGAAAAAAGTTAAAAATTCAAAGTTAAAAATTCAAAATTTTAAAAAAGGATTTACTTTAATCGAAATGCTTATCGTCGTTGTTATTATCGGAGTTTTAGCCGCGCTTCTTATGGTTAATTTTATCGGAGTTCGCCAGCGCGCAAGAGATGCCCAGAGAAAATCTGATCTTCGTCAGATCCAGGCAGCGCTCGAATTGTATCGTGCAGATCAGGGGGGATATCCGCAGTCTTTGGAGGTGTGTACAGACGGCGCTTTGGGTGTTCCAGCACCAAATTGTACCACGATTTACATGCAAAAAGTTTCTCGAGATCCTCTTTCAAAACCCGCTCCGAACGAAAAAAAATATCAGTATGTCGTAGATGGGTCTCCGGCGACTATTTATTGTTTACGGGCGTGTTTGGAAAATTCGAGCGATTCCGAATCAGACGTGGTTAAAAATCCTGATTTGAGCAGATGCGCCGGTCTTAGCAATTGCGGTTCAAATTACGTTAATTTTACGGTTCAAACCCCATGATTCAAAAGTCAAAGGAAAACTACGGATTCACGCTTATCGAACTTATCATCGTTTTTTCTGTTATCGCGATCCTTTCGATAATCGGGATCGCCGCATTTGCTTCTTATAGCAGAACTCAAGCTTTAAATGCGGGAGTATTAGATGTTGTAACAATGCTTAATTTAGCAAGATCCCGTGCTTCATCACAAGTAAAGCCGAAAAATTGTGAAGTAACGTCTTTGTCTCTTAATGGATACGAATTTACGATTGTAAACAACACGACGTATAGAGTAAGCGCAAATTGCGGAGTCAATCAACCATTTACAGTGGAAACAAAACCATTACCTAAAGGTGTTACTTTTGCAGATTCTTCTTTGGGTAGTTCGGTTTTATTTTATGTCATAAGCGGGGGCGTTAATCATTCTCTAACAATAACGATTAATGAATCAGGAATTGCAAAAAAAGATATAGTCATTGATTCGATCGGAAGTGTATCGGTCAAAAATTTTGGTGGATAAATTGTGCAAAAATTAGTAGGAAAAGATATCCAAAAAGGCCAAACGATCATCGAAGTGCTTGTCGCTTTGTCAGTCGCAGTAGTTGTGATCGCGGCAATTGCGATCAGTGTTATTTCTGCGCTTTATAACTCTCAATTTAGTAAAAATCAAAATTTAGCGACGCAATACGCCCAAGAAGGAATGGAAATTATGCGGCAAATAAGAAACAGCGACTGGTCAGTGTTTTCTTCGTATAGCGGCTCATATTGTTTGGATAAAGGGAGCAGTTCGATTAAGGCAAAAGACGCAAGCGTTGTAAACGGTTGTAAGAGTGTGGACGTGGGTAGTAATAACAAAAACATAGATGGTTTTTTTGCCCGGCAGATTGATATAAGTAAACAAGATATAGATTGTAATGGAAATCAGACTAAAGTGGCAGCGATCGTTTCGTGGTCAGACAGCAAATGTAGAGAAACTAGTAAATTATTTTGTCACGAAGTGAGGCTTTCGTCTTGTTTTTCGGACGCAGACTTAATACAAACACCATAGTGAAAAATTCAAAATTCAGAAACGAAAATGGAAAATTTTGTTCCGGGTTTACGCTTGTTGAGCTTTTGGCGGTTATGGTGGTTCTTGTAGTCGTCGGAGCGATTATAGTGCAAATATTGTATTCGACGATAAGAGGGTCGGGTAAAACAAATTTGATTACACTTATTCGACAAAACGGAAATTTTACGATATCACAGATGGTTAAAATAATAAGAGATGCCAAAAGTTTTGACGGCGTAGGGAAAGTAAGCGACGGTGTCGATGTTGCTAATTGCGTAAATTCTGTTGTCGGAGCTCTTACCCCTACTCCGACCCCTGTTTTATACGATTATGTAAAAGTTACGACAACAAACGGCGGAAAGACTGTTTTTATCTGTTGCCCGGCAGGTGCAGGGAATAATCCTCCGGCGACGATTGCGTCAAACAGCGGAGCTTTGATCGACTGTTCTGCTTTAGGAAGAACATCTTTATTGGACACGACGGCGGTTGTTCTTGGTTCGTGTTCGTTTTCTTGCTCACAACAGAATTTTACAGATCATCCGACGATCGGAATCGAATTTTCGCTTTTACAAAAAGGAGGTGGTAATCTTCCGGAAAGTACGATTAATCCGATTTATTTCAATACTTCTGTTTCGATGAGAAATTTAAGCAGATAAAAACTTGACACTTATCCCCTGTGTTGTTACTCTATTTATAGTACAAAATATGCAAAAATCTTTTGAAAGGGGCCAGACCCTTTTGATTGTGGTTCTTATAATGGTCGTTAGTCTTACTGTGGGTTTAGCCGTTGCTTCAAGAAGTATTGTTAATCTTCGTACGTCCACAGAAGAAGAAAATTCGCAAAGGGCTTTTTCGGCGGCAGAAGCAGGAGTAGAACAATTACTCAAACCGACGTCCGGTGTAGACACGGCACAAGGAAACCTACAAAATAAAGCAACTTTCAATGCAAAAATTACTGATGTTAAAGGCACGAGTTTTCTCGTCAACAGCAGTAATCCGATCGCAAAAGATGATGGAGTCGATATATGGCTGACATCGCACAATTCAGACGACTCTCTGGATTATTCTAGTAGATGGGCCGGGGATTTGACTGTGTTTTGGGGGTCATCGCAAGATGCGTGTTCTAACGCCGCGGTCGAGTTTATTCTTTTGTCCGGACAGAATGCGGCATCTGCAAAAACCACTCGTTATACCTTCGAACCCTGCGCCGCAAGAAGAGTACAGAACCATTTTCAAGCTCCTGAGGCCGGTGGAACCATAGGTGATAAAAACTTTAGATATTCAAAAAAGATAAATGGAATGACAGACGGGATTATTGTTCGGGTTGTGCCGATTTATCAGAGTACCCCGGTCGGTATTTTGGGAAGTGTCGCATTACCATCGCAAGGAAACATGATAAATTCGACAGGCAGTTCCGGAACAACATCCCGAAAAATTACGTATTTTCAGGGTTATCCCGAGCTTCCGAGTGAACTTTTTCCGCATATTCTGTTTTGGCCTACTCAATAATGAAAACGTTACCTTTTGGTCTTGATATTGGCGCGACAACTATAAAAACAGTGTGGCTTTCCGGTGATAATACCAGTTTTATCCTGAATTCTGCCTCGATTTTACCAACACCGCCCAAGGGTATGTTATCCGAGTCTCCGCTGGATCAAGAAGAAATGGCTAGAGTGATCAAAAAAATAGTCGATGACTCAAAGATTACGACAAAGTACGTAAATATTGCGCTTCCGGAAAGTCAGGTTTATACCCGAGTTTTAGAAATGCCTACTTTGTCCGATAAAGAATTGTCGTCAGCGATTTATTGGGAGGCAGAACAATATATTCCAGTTCCTCTAAGTAGTGTTACTCTGGACTGGTCGGTATTAAGACGTCCGAAAATCGAAGCCGAAAAGATGGAAGTATTACTCGTTGGCGCGCCAACAGCGCTTGTCGATAAATATCAGAAAGTGTTGACAATTGCAGGTTTGACGATCGCGAGTTTGGAATCCGAAATACTTTCTGTAGTCAGGGCCCTTGTGAGTCCGGCGACAAATCCCGATCAGGCAAGAACCGTTAATGAAAAGATATTTCCGAATACATTAATTATACACATAGGAGCTTTAAGCACCTCGATCGCGATTATAAACAATGGAATAATAGCATTTACTTATTTGATTCCGACAGGAGGCGCAGCGATAAATCGGGCGATCGCTACAGATTTTGGTTTTTCTGAATCGCAAGCAGAAGAATACAAAAAAGTATACGGAGTTTCAACAGAGTCTTTAGGAGGAAAGATCGGGAAGGTAACGACGCCGATCCTCATGGCGATCATAACGGAAGTAAAAAAAGCAGTGGCATTTTATAACGAAAAGTATAAATCGGGCTCGCCGATTCAACAAATATTGCTTTCTGGCGGAACGGCTAAACTTCCGGGCGTTACGACATTTTTTACACAGAACTGTGGTATCGAAACAGCAATCGCCAATCCTTGGAATATTTTATCGAGTCAGCAGGTTCCGAAAGAAATTATCGATAACGCGTCCGATTATACGATCGCTGTCGGTCTTGCGATAAGGGGATATGAGTGAAAATATTAATTTAGTCGCAAACAGAAGAGATGAATCACTAAAAGAGAAAAAAAGTCTTAAATATTTTCGGATCATCGCAATTTTTTCTCTTTTATCTGTTTTTCTTTTTGCAATCTCGCTTTTTATTTTTAAAACGAGTTTAGGGTTAACATCTTTAAAAAAACAAGAAGATACTCTTTCGGCGAACATGGCTTCGCTCAGCGATAAAACCGTAAAACTTCTATTAGTTCAAGAAAGAATTAAAAATATTTCCGATGCACTCAAAAACAGATCAGATGTCAATAAAATATTAGATTTAGTAACGAAAGACATGCCCCAGAATGTATCGGTAAATTCCCTTTCGATCGGAAAGAAAAAAGCAACATTGATAGTTTCGTCTTATTCGCTCTACGATATTAATATCTTTTTAGAAAATTTGCAGAAAATGAGTGAAAACAAGAAAATATTCAAAAGATTAATTTTCGATACATTGTCGATTGACGATAAAAACGGTAAATATTCACTCGGGGTAAGTATCGATTTATTATGAATAAGAAAATTGTTTTTAATCAAGATCTTCTAAAAATAATTTATGTACGTTATAGACCTTATTTGATTTATAGCGGCGTTATAATTATTTGTTTAATTATTTTTTTAAAGGTTGTGATTCCTCAAATATACGATTTCTTTACGGTGAGGGATGAGGTCAATCAAATTCGGGAAAGAATTAATGTTTTGACTCAAAATTTAAATCTTTTATCTAATTTAAATAATTCTGATCTCGATTCGGATCTTAATATTACCGCGCTTGCTCTTCCCCCAGAGAAAGATTTCGCCGGAATACTCAACGCGATAAAACAAGCGTCGGCAAAATCGGGTGCTGTTGTTGGTGATTATTCTTTTATGGTTGGAGAAATTTCGGGGAAAACGAAGGAAATAAAAAAATATCCGTCGATAGAAGTAGACCTTTCTTTAAAAAACGATATCAAAACAACGCAAAATTTTTTAAATGAAATTTATAAAACACTTCCATTGTCCGAGGTTTCTGCGATCGACGTGAGCGGGAATTCTGCTAATATTACGATCTCATTTTATTACAAGCAATTACCGAAAATGCAATACAATAAAAATATGACTATCAAAGGCTTGTCTAATCAAGATAATTCTTTGCTTAAGGATTTATCGAATTGGAAAACTTCGGAAAGCTCGGATTTTTCTTTAGCAGAATAGATCGGGTCGTGTTTTTTTAGTGTGTTTAATCGCCTGCTCTTTTCTCCATTCATCGATTTTTTTGTGATCGCCGGATAATAAAATTTCTGGAACCTTTAATCCTTTGTAAATTCTAGGTTTTGTGTACTGTGGGTATTCGAGTACCGCCGAGGAAAAATTAGAATCGGGCGAAAAAGATTCGAGTTTTCTTGAAGCCTCTTTTATTACATCGGGAATAAGTCTTGCGACAGTGTCTGCGATAACCATCGCCGGAATTTCTCCTCCGGTTAAAACATAATCTCCGATCGAAATTATGTCATCGACATAGCTTGTTACTCTTTCATCAAAACCTTCATAATGCCCTGCGATTAAAACGAGATGATCTAATTTTGATAATTCGATTGCTTTTTTTTGATCGAACCTTCGGCCCCGCGCATCCAATAATATTATTTTTTGTTTAGTTACTTTTTTCGATGCTTTTTTTATCGCTTTTTCTAAAACGTCAATTCGCATTACCATACCGGCTCCCCCGCCGTATGGTGTGTCGTCGACAACTTTATGTCGTCCGATACCGAAATTACGAATGTTTATAAAATTTATTTCGATAAGTTTTTTTTCTTTCGCGATTTTAACAATAGAATGGTCAAACGGGCCATAAAACATTTCGGGAAAAAGTGTGAGGATAGAAATCTTCATGGAAGAAATTAACTTATTGTTTTTCGTTAACAGAAATATTGATCCTTTTTCCTTGTTTGATCGCGGGTATTTTCATAACATTTCTAATAGCTCTTATTACTTTTCCCTCTTTTCCGATCACTTTTCCGATATCTTCTTGAGCCAAATTTACGGCAAAATTTATCATTCCGTTTTCTTCTGTTTCATCGATACTTACTTCACCCGGATTGTCGACGATCGCAGATATTATATAGAGAAGAGTGTCTTTCATTATCATTCGATCAGTTTGCTGACCGTTGGACTCGCTTTTGCGCCCTTTGAAATCCAGTACTTAATTCTGTCTCTGTTTATTTCTTTATTTATTTTGGTTTCGGTTTTTTCATACCAACCCAAGGTCTCGATTGCCTTTCCGTCGCGCTTGCTCCGTTTTTCCTTAACTACGATTCGAAACCTTCTTTCTCCCCTCTTTCCCATTTTTGTGAGTCTTATTACAACTGACATAATGCCTTATTTTATCATTTTTTCTCGATCTTCTCAATGGCTTCTGTTGCAGCTTTTTCTTCAGCTTCTTGTTTTGACTTTCCCAAGCCTTTTCCCACAAGCTGGTTTTGAATATAAACTCCGACAATAAAGGATTTTGCGTGTGCAGGACCTTCTTCTTTCATTACTTTATAGGTCGGAGAGCTTTTTTTCTGTGCTTGTACGAATTCCTGGAGAAGACTTTTTGGATCTTTAAACGCATTTTTATTCACAAAAGAATCAGCCGACGGCAATAATACTTTCGACAAAAATAATTCGGCAGGAGCGATTCCCTGATCTAAAAATAACGCGCCGATAAATGCCTCGAAACAATCGGCTAAAAGCGACTGATTCTGACGACCCTTGGATTCTTCTTCTCCTTTGGAAAGCTTAAGTAAATCACCGAAATTTAATAGCTTGGCGATATTTGCGAGCGACTTTTTATTTACGAGAAGGGATCTCAAATTAGTTAATTTTCCTTCGTCGAACTCGGGATATTTTTTGTACATGTAATTCGAGACGACAAAAGATATTATAGCGTCGCCCAAAAATTCGAGTCTCTCGTTGGACTCGAGCTCCTGTCTCGATTCATTGAGATACGAGCGATGAATAAACGCCTGATTTAAAAGTTTTTTATTATTAAATTCTGGAAGATCTATCATAAAGATGAAACAATGTCTCCTAATGCTCCGTTTATAAAAGATGAACTTTTTTCTCCACCATATTCTTTTGCGAGTTCGACCGCCTCATCGATTATAACTTTTGGAGGTTGTTTTTTTTCGATAAAAAGTTCAAAAACAGCAAGTCGTAGAATAGCTAGATCGATTTTATTTATTTTTTTAATCGGGAATTCGGGTGCGGACTTTTCGATTTTTTTGTCGATAAATTCTTCATGCGACATTACTTCGCTCGCCACATCTCCTACTACTTGTTTATGAAAATCGATTTTAAATAAATCTTGTACGATTTTTTGCCGTCTCTTGTGGCGCGGATCCAGAGGGGTTTTCATGGATTATTTTTTCCCGCGGAGCGGGATCCCGCTTCGCTAGACTTCTCCTTGATTTTTATAATTGACTTCCCTTTATAGTATCCGCATTTTTTACATACGGTGTGAGAGACCATCATATTTTTGCAGTTTGGGCATTTAATTCCAGTTTTTACAGCAAGTTTAATACTCGCGCGTCTTTTGCCTTTTCTTTGTCTTGAATGTCTTCGTTTTGGTTCGTGTGGCATGCGTACATTTTACTTTATTTTTTCTTTTCTTGCAAGATGTTTACACCTATATCAATACCTATCAACCTGGGAGGTTGTCTAGCTAGGAAACCTAGGGATAACTAGTCAAAAATAAGATGCTCAATGTCTTTTAATCGTCTTTGATAGTCAGCTTGATCAAAAACAAAACGTTTGTATTCGTTAGGACTACGGAAAAAACTCAGTAACAAAGCTGTTTCTACAAACATAACGCTTTTGTTTATGTAAGAAGAAAAAGACGACCAAGGATATTTTTCAAGCTTCGTAAGTGAATTAAGAAGATAGTTTGTGTAAGGATTAAGATGGATATATCTAGAAACATGAAGAAATTGTTCATCTGTTTCGATTCGTACCGCCTTAAACTGGTCGAGAAATAAAGAACCGTCTCCTTCGTGTCTTGTATTAAAATAACGCGTGTAGCTGTTTTGGAAATTGCTTAAAAATTTTGCGATTCCGTTGTTTCTTTTCTGTTTTAGTAAAAAATGAAAGTGGTTTGGCATAAGACAGTAACTCAAAATTTCGATTAATAAATCTCTGCTCTCTAATATATGTAGGGTCTCTTTCCGTTTTTCTAATTCTAAGCGTAGAAACCTCGATAAACTCAGCGGAGGATTGGTAAATCTATAAAAACCGATAGAATCTGTGGCCCTTTGATACTCTCTTTTATTCGTAAACGTTGGTCGTCTATTTATTCCCCTGTTGAATACATGATAAATCTCGTTTGTAACTAATGGAACTAATCTGCCTGGCATAATATATTCATCGTAGTCAATTTTTCCCTAGGTGTCAAGCTGTTTCACCTCCCAGGTTATATTTTTATATTTTATATTTTTAATTTTGGTATATTTTTTTGTTTTAAAAATTTTGGTAAAATATGAATCTGTATGTTTCTTGGGTTTATCGGCGTAATCAAGAAAAAAAGATTTATTTTTTTATTTCTGATTCTTATAATTATCGGAATTTCAGCTTTTTGGTATTTTGCAAATCTTAAAAAAACTCCCTTACAGTCTGCGACTGTAAAAAGAGGAGATTTAAAACAGGAATTGTCTCTGTCGGGAAAAGTCGACGCCGACGAGCACGTAATTTTACAATTCCAAACCGCCGGAAAATTAAATTGGATCGGGGTAAAGACGGGAGATCGGGTTAAAAAGTATCAAGCACTCGCCTCCTTGGATAAAGAAAAATTACTCGCAACCCTAAGGCAATATACCCAAGATTTTACAGCGGCTAAGGCGGCGTCAGAAAAAGTTTATGACAGTTTAAAAGGTGTTACGAGTGAGACTTTTGATCAGAAAATATCGCGGACAGCAGCAGACGCAACACAGAATAAAGCCTACGATTACATGAGATCGACAGAGGAAGATTTAAAAAACTCTGTCTTATATAGTCCCATAGAAGGACTTATTACGTCGGTTCAGCCGAAATTTGCCGGTGTTAACTCAACGGCCCTAGAGCCCGCAAAATTTGAGGTTGTGAATCCTAAAACGATATTTTTCGACGTTAACGCGGATCAATCAGAAGTAATATTAATACACGAAGGTCAGTCATGCACGATCGTTTTTGACTCTTATTCCGATGAAAAAACAAACTGCGTTATTAAAAATATTTCTTTTGCCCCTAAAGCAGATGAAACAGAAACAGTTTATAGAGTAAGGATCGAATTCGAAAATTTAGATTATAATAATGATTACAAATATAGACTTGGAATGACTGGTGATGCGAATTTTATAACGAACGAGAAAGACGGAGTTTTATATTTACCGTCTAAATTTATTAAATCCGACGATCAGGGAAAATACGTATTAGTCGGAAAAGACAAGAAAAAAACGTACGTTCAAACAGGAATGGAAACGGACACAGACGTAGAAGTTACGGGTGGATTAAACGAAGGCGATATTGTTTATGATTAAGCTCGTCGATATCACAAAAGAATATGAAATCGGGAATGAAAAAACACAAATCCTTAAAAAAATTTCCCTCGAAATAAAAGATAAGGAGTTTATCGGAATTTTGGGGTCATCGGGTTCGGGTAAATCGACGTTAATGCATATTGTCGGACTTTTAGATACTCCAACAGGAGGTAAAGTTATAATCGAGGGAAAAGATACGTCTTCGATCAAAGATAATGAGCTTTCAAAGCTTCGAAACGAATATGTCGGCTTTGTTTTTCAACAATTTAATCTTATTAATAAATTAACGGTTTTCGAGAACATTTGCTTACCCGCGATATACTCGCAAAAGAAATTGAATTACAACATAAAAGAGAAAGCACTCGAACTTATGCAGAAATTTAGTATTCTCGATCGCAAAGATTATTATCCGAATAAAATCTCCGGGGGTCAACAGCAGAGAGTTGCGATCGCGCGAGCTTTAATAATGAGTCCAAAACTCATACTCGCCGACGAGCCGACGGGAAATTTAGACACAAAGACTGGCGACGATATTCTTAAATTACTCGAACAACTCAACAAAGAATTTGGCGTAACAGTTGTTATCGTGACCCACGAAAAAGACGTTGCGGCGAGAACTAAACGTCAAATATTTATCAGAGACGGAGAAATAGCAAAAAAATATTTATGAAATTTATTTGGTTTTTGCTCGACAGTTCGTTCGACGATTTAAGACGGAATAAGGCGAGGACTTTTTTAACGTCTTTAGGAATCTTGATCGGAGTTTTGTCTGTTGTACTGATGCTCGCTTTTGGTTACGGACTCCAAGGATATATCGAAAAACAGTTCGAAACCTTGGGAAAAACCTTGATCATGATTTTACCAGGGCAAGGTTTTGGGGGAAGCGGAGGAGCTGGGTTAATCGGTGGTGTTACTTTTGATGAAAAAGATGTCAATAAAGTAAAAAAAGTTACCGGCGTAGAGTCTGTGGCTCCGGTTTTTACAAAAATGGTAAAGGCAGAAGCTAATGGAAAATCTCAATATTCATCTTTAGTTGCTTCGACGCCCGAAATATTTTCTTCTGGTTTTGACGATGTTGATTATGGTAGACTTTTTACTAAAACAGATGTTAATAAAAAGGCAAAAGTTGCTGTTATTGGTTCTAAAATCGCTGAAAAACTGTTCGGGTCCAACAAAAATGCGATCGGAAAAACTATCCGAATCCAAAACCAAAGATTTACTGTGATCGGAACATTTCCTAAAAAAGGTGGTGGCGCCTTGGGTTCTGACATCGACACGCATTTAATAATTCCTTACACAGCGGCGTTTAGTTTTAATCCCGATAAAACTTTTTTTGCGATCTATTTAAAGGCAAAAGACGATAAGATTATCGGAGAAGTTAAGGCCGATATAAAAAAAACTTTGCTCAAAAGATATAAAGAGGACGATTTTACGGTTACAGAACAAGCAGAACTTTTAGGGACGGTTAACTCGATATTCGCGATTTTAAATACCGTATTAATCGCGATCGGATCGATTTCTTTGATCGTCGGCGGAATCGGAATTATGAATATTATGTATGCGACCGTGACAGACAGGACAAAAGAAATCGGAGTGAGGCGCGCGATCGGGGCGACAAAAAGAGATATTTTACTTCAATTTTTATCCGAGGCGTTAATCCTTTCACTCTTGGGTGGATTTTTGGGACTTTTAATCGCGGTTATCATCGTTATTTTAATTCAGCCTTTATTTCCGGCGGTTATCAATGCCTATTCGGTTGTTGTCGGTTTTGGAATCTCTTCGCTCATCGGAATATTTTTTGGGGTATTCCCAGCGCGTCGTGCTGCCCAGCTCTCCCCGATCGAAGCGATAAGATACGAATAATCTCAGTCAGGTGAGACTTTTTGAGAAGTAACACTTCCGCTATTTTTTACAGAATAACTTGATTTAACGGCATTTTTTATTTATAATCTCCCAATGACCGAAAAAGACACAGGAAGATCGATGGTTTTTCCTTCGAGATCTGAATATCATCACGGGGATGTTGAGTATCCAAGAAGACCATCGGCAGAAAAGCTAAGAAGAGGAATGGCAACTATTGAATCTTTAAGGAGAGAAATTAGTCTGTATACAGATTTTAATTTTAAAGACTATCCGAATTGGGAAAGAAATACAGAACAGTATGTGGGTGCACTTAGGGTTGCTAGAAGAGTACAGAAGATGGGCGTAAAAGTCGTAGTAGAAAAAGAAACAGATAGTGGTAATGTTCTTTGGCACGAATCACATCCCGCAATGATAGATCCGTGGGCTCTTATCAAAAAAACAATAAAAAGAATGGCAGAAAAGGAAAGAGAGACAAAAACAGAAATGACTGTGGAGGAAATCGAGCAAATGGAGCGAGATGGGGCAACCCAAGAAGAAATAGAAGAAGCTGTGCTTAAGAGATGGCCAAGAACAGAAGATGATATTCGCCTTAGAGTTTTTACTAAATTTTATGAATATTATTTTAAGATAGGAAAATATGAAAAAAAATAAAAAACAAAAGCAACTGCACTAATCTGGAGAAACGTTATCTACAGAATTCTCTTTTAATTTCTCCTCGAGTTTTGGGTATTTTGAAAGTTCACAGAATATTTTTTCGGCTTCTTGTTTTGTTTTTTTTATTAATTCGATATCCGAAAATGACGCGATTTTTAACATCGGAATTCCGTGTTGGAGTGTGCCGTAAATTTCTCCGGGACCCCGAAATTTTAAATCCATTTCAGAAAGTTTTGCGCCGTCGTATAAAGTTTCCAAAGCTTTTAATCTTCTGACGACATTCTCTCCTTTTATCTCTGTGAACAAAAGACAATAAGATTTTTTATCTCCCCTGCCGACTCGGCCTCTTAATTGATGGAGTTGAGCAAGACCAAATCTTTCTGCGCCTTCGACCATCATCACAGTCGCGTTTGGAATATCGATTCCGACTTCGACGACGGGTGTAGAAACTAATATGTCGATTTTTTTATCCCTGAATTTTTTTAAAATTTCATCTTTTTCGTTCGCTTTTAATTTTCCGTGTAAAAGCCCCAAGTTGTACTTTTTAAATATTTCTTTTTTCAATCTTTCGAATTCTTTTGTCGCGGCTTTCACTGTTACCAAGCTTTCGGATTCTTCGATAAACGGACACACGATAAAAACCTGGGATTTATTTTTATCGACTTGTTCTTTTATCCAATTGTATGCGCCTTCTCTTTTTGTCTTTGGAACAAGCCAGGTTGTAATTTTTTTCCTTCCTTTTGGCATTTCATCCAGATACGAAAGATCAAGATCTCCGTAAAGTGTGAGCGCGACGGTTCTGGGGATCGGGGTTGCGGTCATTGTTAAAAAATGGGGATTTTTACCTTTTGTTCGAATTATCGCTCTTTGCTCGACTCCGAATCTTTGCTGTTCATCGATAACGACAAGCCCTAACTTTTCAAATTTAATTTTTTTCGAAAGAACCGCGTGGGTCCCGATTAAAATGTCAAATGACATTTTAGAATTATGAATCATGAATAATGAAGCATGCTTCTTAATTCTTAATTCTTGATTCTTGATTTTTGGTCTTTTAGATCCTGTAACTAAACTTATCCTAACTTCAAAAGAAGACAAAAGATCAGAAATTGTTTTGTAGTGTTGCTCGGCTAAAATTTCTGTCGGCGCCATTAATACCGATTGAAACCCGTTTAAGTACGCAACGTACATCGTGATCGCTGCGACGACTGTTTTTCCACTGCCGACATCCCCTTCTAAAAGCCGGTTCATCGGTTTTTCATTTTTAAGATCGGTTAATATTTCCTCGACAGCTTTTTTTTGAGCATTCGTCAGCTCAAACGGTAATTTATTTATAAATTCATCTAGTCTTTTTCTATCGACGTTAAATTTATTTCCGATTAAATTTTTTTCCCATTCTTTTTTCCTTCTCGCTGCAGAAAGTTGTAATAAAAATAATTCATCGAATTCAAGACGTTTTTTTGCATCTCGAACATCATTCATTTTTTTTGGAAAATGTATCCTATGAATCGCATCTCCAAAATTTATCAAATGATTATTTTTAATTATTGAATCGGGAATGTAATCTACTAAGGTAACAGAATTTAATATTTTATAGACTTGTCTGCGTAACCATTTTGAAGAAATACCTCGAGTTTCTGGGTAAACTGGAACCAAACGGGCGGTATGAATTGTTTCAGAAATATAATTTCCTGTACTGCTTTGTAGCACTTCGTAATCGGGAGAACGAAGTATTAATTTATTGAGATTTTTTTCAATTTTTCCCGAAAGACTAATTTTATCG
>JAMDAA010000008.1 GCA_023484045.1 Patescibacteria group bacterium | reverse complement strand
TTCAACACGAAATACAATACTAAAAGATTTCATAAAGCTTTAGGATACAAAACGCCTTACGAATATGTTATGATGCATCTCTACAAGAAGGGAGAACAAACCGTTCTCTATGTATAGGTCCTGCACAGACATAACAATAATACATGATAAAATATTGTTATGGCTCAAACTATAATAATCCCTACAAAAACTATCGATGAAATCTTTTCTCGCCTTGACGAGTTAACCAAGGCCGTAAAAAAAATCAGCGAAAAACTTCTTGCGGAAGAACCTTCCTATGGAAGCGATAAATGGTGGGAATGGTCAGATAAAAAAAGCCTTAGATGAGATTAAGACTGGCAAAGGAACAAAAATTCATAATAAAAAAGAACTCGACATTTTTTTTAACTATGATATAATTAATTTATGAAAACTTATACTTTTCGTACAATTATTGAACCTGATGAAAAAGGCTACCATGGGTTTGTTCCTCTCTTAAAAGGGGTGCATACTGTGGGTAAAACAATCGAAGAAACAAAGAAAAATTTAAACGAGGCGATTCAATGTCATCTAGAAGGCTTAATAAAAGATAATGTTATTCCTCCTCAAGAACAAAATACAGTAGAGGTTATTCAGACTTTTACTTTCCATGCCTAAACTTCCTGTTGTTAAAGCCTCAAAGCTTTTGCGAGCTCTCAAGAAATTGGGATTCTACGAACACCACCAAGTCGGTAGCCATATTCAGTTAAAACATCCAGACGGTAGAAGAACAACGCTTCCTTATCACCCGACTCAAGAAATACGCAGAAAAACACTCAAGGCGATTATTGATGACTTAGACATGAGTATAGAAGAGTTCACAAAAGCGCTTTAAAAATAAATTTGACATTTTATCCTATAATGTGATATATAACAGAGGATATGGCGCTACCTATTCACGAAATGGAAAGGCCTTATACAAATAAACCAAAAATAGAATCCGAAGAACTGGATTCTCTTACTTCTGTTAATAGATCCTTAAACAGACGAGAAAGACGAGCAGTTATTAGCGATATCAGAAGAAACAGGAGAAGATTAGGTAAAGGATATTCTACTCAAGAACCTCAAACACCCGATCGTGAAAAGAAATCCAATATTTCTCCATTTGTTAAAGGGGTAGAGATCGGTACAGCTACAGGAGTAGCAGTTTTCGGTCTTGCGGCCTGCGCTCCGAAAGAAGCAACACCAATTCAGCCTTCAGCGATAGTTGAGCCGTCGAACACTCCGACAGCAGAATCTTTGTTAAAAACAATAACACCTATTCCTCAAGAAATTTCAACCAGCACTCCAAAACCAATAGAAACTGCGACTTCAACTTCGATCCCAACCCCCGAATCAACACCGATACCGGAAATTGTCTTCAATGGAACCAATATCACAGAAAAATCCCTCGTCAACGGTCTTAAAAACATGGGAGGAGGGGGAGAAGTTCCATCTATCGAAGGCGAAAAAGCAACCAGGCAGGAGTTAAGTCCTGTCGAATATGCAAAAAAAGCATGGCCGAAAGAGGATTTTAGCGGTAATTTCTCAGAAGATCCGGTTAAAGTATTAGAATATCTCGCAGCCGAGACTTCTTATGTCGGAGCAGACGAGGAAACTGTGAATTTCTCTGTTTATCCAAATCTCTCTGAAAATGGAGATCCTTTAAGAACCAAGCGTTTTAAAATAAACGAATTTCCAAACGGAGCATTAGAGCTAAAACTCGATCCGGCAAACGAAAATAGCCCTATCCTTAAAAAAGGCACAGATATAATTGAAATCGCACGAGGTAAAGATGAAAAAGGACAACTGCAAACCGTAATCGTTTTCACGGATTACTCAGAAGGCGGAGTTCCAAGACACAGATTTGCAATGACTCCGGTTGAAAAACAAGCCGGAGAAAACAGTCCCGTAAGTCTTGAGGAATTAGAGCAGATGGCAGGGTCCACGCTTAAAGTAGAAGGACAAGATGTTGTAGTTGATCTTAAGCCCAAAAACGGGACTCAAAGAAAATGGAAACTAAATACGATAGCATCAAGTTTGTTTACTAAGATCAAGGAAAAAATCATAAAACAAAACGCGCCAGAGCCGTCCGTTGCGCAACAGGAAACCCTCCAGATCGAAGGACTAAAACAAGTTTGGAATCAGGAAAAACAAGCTTGGGAATATTTTGACCAAAAAGACAATCTTTTGGTTGGGAGTTGGAACAAAGATGCCAAGAAATTTGAACTCGATGAAAATCTTACAGTCTTAAGAGGAGAATGGAAAGGTCTCTATGTCTCAGAAACTCCCCAAGAAGCAGAAAAAGCTTTTAATGAAAGTGTTGATATCCAAAACCAAAAAGCCAGAATCCCGATCCCTTTTAAATTTACAGAGGGAGAGATTATTAAGGGAAAATCCCTGGCTGATTTTTTTGCTGTCCACGGAGTGACACTTGGAAAAGAATTTTATGCGCCTTTTGGAGGAAAGGTAGAAAAAGGTGCTGCCAGTGGCGTCGGGGGAGATATATCGATAGCCTATTTAGTAGGTCCAATAACTTTAAAAATTTATTTCAAAGATAATAGTGATTATTTAGGTGGAGTTGAAACAGGTACGGGATCAGCGCTTATGAGATTTGATGACAAATTTATTTCAAGAGAAACTCTTTTATTCCCGAATCCAGGCGACTATCAAACTTTTCTTTATTTTTTAGATAATCCCGATTCAAAAGGCTGGAACCTCTCTTTTAAAAATAATCTTCTCTTTGATGACCAGGGTAGAGTTGTAACCTATTAAGCTTCCATTTTCTCCGAATTGTTGAGTATTTATTATTTGACAAAAGAGAAAAAATATCACACACTAAAATTGTGGTGAAAGCTGTCCGTTACTTTATAACGTATATTTTTGTTGTTGTTCTAATAGTTTTTGGTTTTTCTCTTTCTCCAAAGCCTGTTTTTGCTGATGCTTGCCAAGATTGCATAAATCAATACGGAAGCCCACTTTTCTGTTACTCACAATGCTGGTCGCAATGTCCTTACACGGATTGGACAAGTACTGGTTCTCTTGATGTTTGCACGGCAAAACTTGGATCTCCGAATAACACGTGTACCGGTGCGTATGGAGGTAGTTCGCAATGCGGCAACCTTGGCCCTTGGTATTACTGTTACGCGAGTGATTGTCAGATTATGGCAGACCAAACAACGTTGGGTCTTTGTGAATACAGATTTCAATATAAATATGATAATTGCAATGCGGCGGATACTTGTCAAGGTTCTCCTTATCTATATGCCGGTGCGTGCAGTTCTACTGGTTGTATAGTTGGGGGAGTTTTTAAGACTTGTTGTAATTCAAATGGAACAGTCGACGGAAATTGCAGCGGGGGTTTCCATAGCGGCACTTGCGGGGGAGCGACTCCGGTAATGTGCGGGGTTCCTCAAAGTACCTGTGATGCGGTTAGGGGGGTAATAGCGTGTACCACTGCTCCTTGCGGAACTTCTGCCTGTGCTATTCTTGCTCCCACACCTCCACCCAATACTCCTCCTCCAACTCCCACAAGCGGTCCATCGTGTAATTGCTCTTACACACAATCATGTACAACAGGTGGACAGCCCGGGACTCAGACATGTAGCGGTATTTTATCTGGAGGAACTTGTGTTTGGGATTCAACCGGGAAATGCGCTCCTAATTGCGGTACTTGTAATCCGAATGCGGGACCGACTCCAACAAGCCCACCACCGCCATCAAGCGGAAGTAATGTTATATGTTATTTAAACAACGGTCAGCCTTTGACCGCAGGAAGCGTACTAACTGGAACGATCGAGCAGTATCCCGGCAAACCAAACGACGGCACTTGCTATTATAACTCTCTCAATATGGAAATTTCTAAGCGTGACCCCAGTTCTCCGTTAAGCTGTTTGCAAGAAGACGGCTCAAGACAAGTTATCGCGGGTTGTTCGGCGAGTGGATTCGGGCCTTCTCCTAACAACAAACTACCTTGTACTGACGGAGTCTTAAATACGCCCGGTGAATATTGCGGGAAAGTTTATTACGGCGGACACGGAGATTGTCCGTGGGGATGTTGCGATACACCCTCGTACGGCCGATGCAGCGTTACGGTCGTCGCTGCTCCAACTCCGACCCCGGCGATTACTTCTTGCAGAAAAGGAACTTGGGACACAACCTGTAATTTTAACGGCCACAGCTGGTGCGGGACTGTTGGATCTTGTACAAGTAATTGGTATGCAAGTTACGCAGATGTTAATGCCAATGGCCCAATAGCTAATTGTTCCGGTGCTAATCAAAAACTTCGAAACGTCGGGAAACTTTATACAAGAGCAGATAATTATATGCAGTTTATCGGCTGGGCGGGGTGTGTCGCGTGTAGTGACAGTAACCAGGTATATAACGGAGAAGTGTATCCGTCCCCTCCGATCGATTGCAACGCGAGCGCACCTACGCCTACTCCTCCTCCGGGTCTTTCGGCATCGGTTTCAGGTTCGTCGACTGCAACACCCGGACAAACACTCACTTATACAGGAACATACAGAAATAGCGACCACGGAGAAATATTGTTTAGGCCGACCGGTAGCTCGACCTGGTCTTATTGCGGGGGAGGTTACAGGCAGACTTTTGGAAATCCCGCGACACTCACGGGAGGCTGTACGTTTAGTTCTGCCGGGCAATATTATGTTACTGTAAACGCGTGGGGCGGAGGGCAAAAATGCACAGGAAGTCCTTCGGGACCACCAGGTGGCTGGATAAATTGCGGCGCGGGAAGCTATATGACAGTAACCGTTAGCAACGCGGCGCCGACAAACACTCCTCCTCCACCCTCATCTTATTCCGTATCGGGGAATGTATATTACGACAACAACAGAAACGGAGCCAGAGATTGTTCTGTGTATTGGTGGAATGGTACATGCCGGACGTATTCCGAAGCTGCGTATAACAGTAACGGAGTAACGGTAGTAAGCGTTGCAGGCCTGCTGCCACTACGCTTCTTTTCTTCTGCTACAAATGCAAGCGGAAATTACAGTATTTCCGGTGTACCGGCGAACACCTGGCAGAATGTGGTTCTCACACCACCCGCCGGTTATGTCGCGACAACGACCAATCCTGTCAATCGGTACTTTAGTTCTAATCAAACAGTAAATTTCGGTATCGCATCGGCGCCGACTCCGACTCCAACCCCGATCCGTTACACGATATCGGGCAACGTGTTTATCGACGACAACAAAGACGGTAAAAAGAACGGGGCAGAGCAAAACTACACAGGCGTTATCACTGTTATTGCCCCGACCGGATCGAGCACATACCCCTTGGCCGGCGCGTACACGATTTCGAACCTACTCGCGGGAACGTACACGGTTTCCTACACGAACAAACCCTTAAGCTACAGTCTGACTCAGCCAGTAAATGGTCCGCCGCCGTCGTTCTCTGTGACTGTAGGCCCAACCTGCGTAGATCCAGACGGCGCCTTTGATGGATCGTGTTCTTCGGGCAACGTTATTAATCTGAATTTTGGAATAACTCAAAGTTTGCCGTGGAGTCGTTTTGAGGGAGGGGATTACAGAAACGACATCGGCGCGGGTAATCCCGTACCGGCTACAGCGCCGAATCCCGCGCTCTGCGGTAATCCTTACGCCGCGATCCAGGGTCCGGTTTCTAACACCCCCGGGATTATTATTTCGAATGGAGGAATCGGAGATCTGAGACCGGCGACAAAAGCGTCGACTGATCCTTACGGCTGGATCGTCGGCGGAATCGACAAAGACAATTTTATTCCGGTCAACACGGGTGTAGTAAGAACATCTTACGGGTATATGGTTACGACTGCTAAGCAATCTGGTTTAACGGCTACTGATTTACCGCCGGCGTGTTTAACAAGTTGCAGTTTGAGTGGTCTCGCGCACGGATTATATAAGGGGAGCGGAACTATTTATCTAAGCGGCACGGATTTTACAGGGGGAAATTATGTGATCCTAATCGACGGTAATTTACGTATTACGGGAGATATAAGGGTGGCTAATGGTTCGACCGCGACATTCTCGGTATCCGGTGACATCCTCGTTGAGAAAAACGTCGGCGTCGCCGTAACGTCGACCGCCTGCGCGCCGAGTGCGGTTCTTGGCGGTTTGTCGAGCGGATGCAGCGTTGAAGGCTTTTACAGCGCAGACAGAAGTTTTATAGTAGACGGAGATAGTAATTGCGCTTTAGGCGCTGATAAAAGGTTTAATCTGGCAGGGGCTGCTGTTGTTAACGCCGCCTTAAAAGGCGGCAAATTTGACTTTAGAAGAGACATCTGCGACGGAAACGCTAATTGTCCATCTGTTTCCTTTACCGAGAGACCGGATTTTATCCTCAACGCGCCAAAATTTATCAAGCACCCCAACTTTATTTGGCAGGAAGTGGCGCCGTAAAACAACTCAAAAGTCAAAAATCAAAGATCAAAACTATCCTTCGACCCTGAGCTCAGGACCGAAGGGCAACTCAAAAATAAAAAGTAATTAAAGACATTGATTCAAATAAGAGAATTAAATGGTTTTAAACTTTTAGTTGCGGATTTGAGGTTTGCGTTTTGCGCTTTAAGTTTGGTTTGTTCGTGGCCTGATAGAGAGATACGGTTACCTGCCCAATAACCGTATCTCCGTATCAAGCTACGAGGCTTGAGCTAGCCTGATTTTTTGTCTCCAATTAATACTAAAAATGTCAAGATTTAGCAAGATAAACTTTTATTTTTAGCCTCTTTGTTTTTCCTTGACAAAGATTTAAATATTTGTTATTAAAAACAAAGGCATTTAGTTTATTCCTGCCTAAAGGACTAACTGCCGTTTTTCTAAAGAGCATTGCTTTTCGTACCGAATTTATCGCTTGAGTAACGAAAGTGATGCTCTTTTTTTATAAAAACATTACCGGTACCGATAACCCTTTATCCAATAACTTCTTAAATTGTTCTCTGCCTTGTTTTACGAGCATTGCCTGTTTGTAGTCCACAAGAGCATTGCGACTTTTATTTTCTTTTAATTGAATTCCGATTAGTGAAAGTAAAAATTTCATACTCCTAAATATTCTATCACGGGTTGTCAAGAGTGTCAACCTATAGCAAAAACAGCCCCAAAAATGGATAAACCTAGAGTAAATTTGATTCCGAATAGACTATTATTTCAATATAATCGTAATCAGTAAAAAAATGGGGATAACTTGGGAATAAGATAAAATTAGTAATTTGTCAGAGGGGAAAGAAGAGAACTGATTGGCGGTTTGTAATCGTATACAAGCGCGGATTTTATCCAAAGCTTAATGTAAGACGGGTATTTCTTGAGGGTTTGGAAATAATTGTCCTCGCTTTTCCGGTGGTAATAGAGGTATTCGGGGATGTTTTCAAAATTTCCGAATTTAACGAGCTTCATAAATAATTCGACAAAGATTAAGGGATAGAAGTTTAAATTAAATTTAAGGATATCTTTGGGTAAAATAGAGCGATTTATCATAACGGTTTCAAACTGGGTCGATTGTCCGGTTAAAAGCTTTTGGCAAACGATCTCACTCTGTATGGGGAAATCGCTTTTTCCGAAGGTCCGGCCTTTTTCGTTAATAAATGTGCATTGGGTTCCAACTGCGACTGTTTTTTGGTTGGTTTCTAAAAATGTGACTTGTTTTTTAATGCGGTTTAAGTAGTTAATATCTTTGGGGCGGCAGAACGCGATATATTTTCCTTTAGCGCGCCGTAAACATCTGTTCATTGTTACGACTACGCCGTATCTTTTGACATTCTTATAAACGCGTACCCGCGCATCCATTTTTTTAAATTCTTTAAGTATCTTATACGAGTCGTCTCTAGAAAAGTCGTCGATCGCGATTATTTCGATATCTTTATAGACTTGATTTAAGAGGCTTTCCAGGCACGGGACTAAATAAGGGCTTGCGTTGTAAACGGGTAAAATAACAGAAACTAATGATTCATTGTATTTCATAAAAAATTTTTCGGGGCAATTAGTATTACATGAGGGCAGACATAAATATATTAAGAGTTAAAGTCTAACATATGTTGTCAAGGGTTGTCAAACATTATATGTAAAGGTCTCACCTTTACAGGTGTTTATAGTGTCTAATCTTTTCTTCCAAAGATAGAATGTATCTCTTGAAATACCAAAGTGTCTTGAGGTTAGAGAGATATTCTCTCCATGGCTGTTGTAGAAATCAAACCACTCAAGTCTTTTAAGTGCTGTTTTTGATAAATTAGAAGAACAAATCTGAATCTCTGGAAATGTTTTGAAAGCCCGCATATACGAGCCATTGTACAATCCTTTCAAAACTTATCAACTGTACGGTATGTATCGGGTCCTAGACATTTCTGAGCCAGGATTTAAAGGAATAGTCCAGTCTTAAGATCGATTTAAAAAGATTGATCTTAAATTTAAGAAGGTAAAATACGTGTTGAAGCCCGGTTTTGAATAGATTTTGTTTACTTTGATCAAAGATACGGTCTTTATAAGAGATAGGGAATTCGACGAATTTAAAATACGGGCTAATGATTGTTTTTAATTTGACTTCCAGAGAAAAATTCCAGCCTCCTTCGGTAAAGTCTAAATCATTAAAAACATTTCTTTTAAACACCCACATTCCGCTTAAACAATCTTGGAGTTTGTATCCGTACAAAGCGAGGATAAAAATATTTAGTATTTTTACTCCAAATGTTCTTACAGTAGACATTTTTTTAGGGTTTTTGAACGGTAGGCGATTACACGATATAAAATCCAGATTTTTCTTTAAGAGATGATTCACGATGGTTGGGATTTCCTCGGTGGGATATGATCCGTCTCCATCCATGCAGATTATAATATCGCCTTTTGCTTTTTTAATTCCTTTTTGCAAGGCAAAACCGTAGCCAATACCATTTTGGTTCTTTGTTTCGGAAAAAATCTTAACCCCAAATTCCCGGGCTGTGTTTTTGGTTTTGTCGCTAGAATTATTGTCTACTACAATTACCTCATCAATTGTTTTGGGTAGGCTACCTAAAACCAATCGTAATGCTTTGGCTTCGTTTTTACAGGGAATTACGAGTGATAAATATTTATGCCGGGTCATAATTATTATAGGATTGATTTTTCTTCGCTATTTGAATATAATCATAACACATTAATATCCGTTTTACAATATAGATTATATCTGAATAAAATATTATGAGGCTATTTATTATTATAATTATAGGACTATCATCTCTGGTTTTTACTCTTTCAAAAATACAAACAGACCACATTTTTATAAAAAATGGCGAGGTTAAAACTGCGGCTTACAATATTGATTTCTATAATAATTCTGGGAAGTTGATTTTGTCTGTTTCACCTTTAAACGACTATTATTACGACGGATTTGCTAAAGACCATTTATTAACTAAAATAAAGGCTTCGGATAAAGGCAGTTTATTTCAACAAATTTCATTGACGATAAAAGGTTTGCTTTTTGGCGAAAAGCAGCTTATATGGAGAGCTTCGGGAAATAACTCAAAAGGTAATATCACGGTTAATTATAGTATCGAAGACAAATCCGACAGAATAGAAATTACAAGAAAAGTGCAGTTTGTCAAAACAGTCGCAACCGGTATCGGCCAGGCGGTTATTTTTTGCCCGGATTGTCTGATTTCTGATAATATGCATAGGGTTTATTTCAATGGTAATTCGTTTAACGGGGAGAAAATGAATTTAGCCTTAAAATTAAATCTTCTGCCTTTTGTGCTGGGAGAGAATCAGTTTTTTCCGGCAGGCATTTCCAAAATCATCGTCTTAGATAGTAGGGGAAAGACACAGATAGAAATTCCTGTATCGCCCCGGGATCAGATATTTCTGCAGGATAAATGGCACTTGCTGGAGGTTAAATCAGTTATAAAAGACACCGAGAGCGTGCTAAAACAGAATCTTTACTTTCCGTCTTAATATGATTATCGATTTTTTTATCAGTTTGTCGTTTTATTTTGTCCCATACCTAGCAGGCAGGTTTTTTACTAAAAATATAATTCAGGCGTGGATTTTGGGAGCCTTTACCTGGTTCATTTTGTATTTTTTTACAGCCGGAATATTAAACCTATTTGGATTTAGTAATTTTGCGCAAGTAATCAGGGTACTTGCTATCGGAATAAGTATTTTATCTATTTTTAATATTGCCTTGTCTTTTAGAAAAAATAAGCCGCGGATAAATAAAAAAGCGATTTTGATTTTCTTTCCTTTGATAGCTTTCGTTACATTAATATATTTTTTAATATGGTTAAGAAATACCCCTTATCCTTTACAGCTAAGCTGGGATACATATGAACACATAACCCTTGCTAATACAATTTCTCGAGGAAAACTGTCTTTATTAACGTCACAGATATCAGATACTTTTACGTTTAACAGTTATTCTCCTTTATTTCAGATTTTATTGTCTCTTCCAAAAATTATTTTTCAAAGAAATCTTTTGGGTGTTTATTGGTGGCTTCAGTACTGGCATTATTTATTAACGATTGTCGCCTCATTTTTTCTCGCGAAAAAGATTTTCAACAGCAATTTTTTCGGTTTTGTTTCTGCGGTTGTTGCCTCTTTGGTGTTTGAATCAATAATGGTGTATTCCTCATTGTTTTTAATACCGCAGACGTTAGTGGCATTGATAATGATACTTATTTATATTCAGATTAAACAATACAGGTTAATATTACTGATTATTGCGGCAATAGTTGTTTTCTTGATGCACTATGTCGTTGGTGTTCTCTGTTTATCAATTTTGGTCGTTTCCTTTTTGGTAAACCGATATAATCCGTCGAATGGTTTTTTAAATAAAGTTGTCATTTTTTCTACTTTACTATCGGCAGGCTTAATCGGCCTCAATTTTTTAGGACGTTGGCAGACGCTCGGAATTGAAGAGGCTTCGCATTTCAATTTTTCTCTACCCCAAAAAATAGTATTTCTTTTCGACTGGTACGGCCTTACTCTTTTTGCTTTTTCGCTTATAGGTTATATATTTATAGTAATAAAGGGAAATCAGGCTCAAAAATTGCTTTTGGCTATCGCGCTTTTAGTTTTCGGCCTTTCGCTCGCGCCATTTTCTTATTTTCTTAAATTTTTTGTTTTGGGCAGGTATTTTGTTAATCTTCTTCTGGTTTGCGGGATTGGCGTCTTACTTATTAAATTGCCCAGATTTTTTAGGATGGTAGGCTTTTTTTGGATAGTAGTTGTTTTTCTTATAACTTTTTATAAAAACCAGTTGGTTTATAAAGAGCCCCTCCGCTTCGAAAATATTGATACCCAAATATCAAAAGAGGAAGTTGCTGCCGGTGAATGGCTTTCTTTAAATTTAAGCAAAGACACTTTTCTAATTAGCGATCCTGGTACTCAATATGTTTTAGAGGCGGTATCCGGAATTAATACGCAGGGAGGAGCTTATATGAATTTGTCTACGCGTAAAACCCTGTCTGAGATAAATGATTTAAGCAATAAAAAGATGATAAAAGAGAAGCTCCTGAATATAAAAGATCAATTGTCATCCGAAAATAAAGCTAAAAGGGATACAATCTTTGTAATCGGCGGAAGATATTTTGCCTGGCAGAATTTCTCGGAAAAGGAAAAGGAAAGTTTCTTTTATAATGTCTGGGCGCCTAAAATTATGACCGAGCAAGACAGCGCATATGTAGATTTTTTAAAGAGCGATCAGGATTTTAAGCTTTTGTATAAAAACGACGAGATAGCTGTTTTTCAAATATTATGAAAAGAATTTTAGTAATAACTCCGTTTTTTTATCCGCATATAGGGGGAAGCCAGCAATACATGCTGGATCTATATGTATTTATAAAGAAAAAATACTCTGATGTTTCGGTCGACGTACTCTGCTACAACACCGATAATGCCAAAAGAGTAGAGAATTATAAAGGTATTAATATATATAGAATTCCTTGCTGGAACACATTACCGGGCTTATTTTGTCTCGCAAACCCATTTTTACTTCTTGAATTTCTATATACTCATCGTAAATCTTACGATCTTATTCACTGTTCGACGAGGTTTTTTGATTCATCCTGGTGGGCTCCTTTATACGCCAAGTTAATCGGAAGAAAAATAATTATAACCGACCATTGTGCCGGGCATCCAATGCATAAAAATACTGTTATAAGATTTATAGCAAAATTGATCGATTTAACCATAGTAAGATTATCTTTATCTCTTTTTGATATAGTTTTTGCTCAAAACAAGAAAACAAAGAACTTCTTAAAACAAGCCTTTGGGATAAATTCTTATCTGGCTTACCCGGGCATGAACAATAATTCCTTAAGGACGATTCGATTGTCTTCAAAAAATAGCAGAGTAAAAGTGGTTTATGTCGGCCGGATGATCGAATCCAAAGGGGTTCAAATTTTATTTGATATAGCAGGAGAGACCCCGAAGGTAGATTTTATATTTGCCGGTCCGGGACCGCTTGCTAATTCCTTCAAAAAAAAGGTTAAAAGATTTAAAATGACTAATATTTTAGTAAAAGGAGCCCTTTCAAAACCAGAGGTTATAAAACTACTCTATAATTCCGACATTTTTGCCTATCCTTCATGGCACAGTGAAGGAATGCCGATGGCACTGCTTGAAGCAGCCGCGAGTAAAATCGCCGTAGTAGCTACAGATAGCGGGGGAGCAGGAGAAATAATAATAAACAATAAAACAGGATTAATGGTGAGGTCTAAAGACAAGAAGGTTTTTAAGAAGGCTTTATATAGATTAATTAATAGTAATACGCTCAGGAAAAGGTTGGGAGATAGTCTTTATAGATATTCGAGCGAAAAATTTTCCTGGGGAAAAACAGCAGAAGCGGTTATCAAGTATCTTCAATAGATTCACCAAAAAATACGCGCCTCTTAAAAGCGCGTATTTAATTTAAGCTTAAATAATTGAAAAATAAATTATTTTTCAGGAACCATAGGTTTAGCAACGCTGTCTGGTAAAGGATTTTCTCCGGTTTTTCCCGGATTATCGTTTGGACCGCGTTCTATTTTAACCTCTGGTGCTTGTTCTCCTTTAACTTGTGCGGGCATTTTAAATACAAACCCGACTCTTACATCATTGCCTTTAGTTCCTGGAATCGCAAAAGCTGCTATTCCTTGTTCGTTGGCCCTGTAAATTACAGGTGAACCATCCGGCCATGTTAAAATTTTTCCGGTATCGGGATCGATTACAAATATTTCCTGTAAAGGTTCTAAGCCATGGAAATTGTATTGCATATCCCATTTGTCGCTTTGCACAAACCTTCCGGTATCTGGATCTGTTCCCCATGCTCCTTCGTGTTGATGTTTGTCAAGCTGCATAACTGCAACCATGACTTTTCCTCCGTCTCTTCCGGAAACGATTAATTCTCCTACATTTCCGTGGGAAGTAAGAACGGCAGCGTTTTTATCAACGTTTTCAAAAGCTACCGGATACCAAGGGCCTATTCCTCTGTAATCATGGGCTTTATCTTCTTGTGTAATATCATAAACAGGGTGAAACCATTCTCTCTCTTTATACATTTGGTTTTGTCCACCTTGTCTTAACTCTCTGACCATGTCTCCCGAAATTACAGAAGGTACGGGAATTGGTAAAGCAAGAATTTGATCTTGTTTTTCCGGTGTCGCAACCAATTTTACGGCATCGGCCTGGAATTTCTCTGCAGCAACGAGGATAGTATTTACGTTTTGTTTTCCATATAACGCATCTAATTGTTTATGGGCTAAATCTTTTTCCTGTTGAGTGCATCCGGCCATTACTGCGGCAGCTATTCCTCCTGCCATTATAATTCCAGTGACTTCACCTCTTCTGGAAATTCTGAAATGTGGTCTTTGGGATTGAGCAGGTTCCATTTGGGCCACTTTTCCCGTGGGTTGTAATTCAACTCGTTCTAATCTTGTCATTTATTTCACCCCCCTTCAGTTATCCGCTTAAAATAAGCACGGACAGTTCTAAAAAGCAAGTTAATAATGCTAAGTTTTAAGCGGAAAGATTCTTTTTGTTTTTAATTAAAGATTTTTTTCTCAAAAAGTATCCCAAAGTTCCTGTCGGGATTAATCCTAAAAGAGACCACATTTCTGGTCCTGTCGACGGAGTGGTTGTAATGGTAGGTTGTGGAAAAACCTTAAGTCCGCCTTTGGTTGTCGTTTCTGCTGTTAAAACAGTTTTTTGAATACAAAATTGACTATTATCCTGGCTTACCTGCCCTGTGCCTTCGACCGTCGCGACCGCCTGATTTACAACACATACGATTCCTTTATCATTCGGTAATTGATCGTTTGGCGCTACTTTTCCTTGTATATCAAATGTTTTTGTCTCGTTCGGATTTAATCCGTCGATTGTAAATGATAAAAGTTTCATACTGGCTTCAAAATTTCCCGTGCCCGACACAAAATTGACAAATTGCGGAAATACATCCCGAAGGCTTATTTTATTGAGTTTTGCTGATCCGGTATTTGTTATATTGATTTTAAAGTTTATAGTTTGATCTGGAGAAAATTTAACATCGTTAACATCGAGATTGTCGACAAAAGTGTTTGTTTTAGGATTTAAAACGGTTTTGTTGACTGAAATGTTTCCAACTTGTTCGCAGGTTTGTCCACCGCCGTATATCGGCTGGCACGAGGTGTCAGCGTTCACGGAGACTGCTAATAGCATATAGCCGACGGCGAATAAACAGAAGGAGAATAAATATTTTTTCATGGATTCTTAAGTTAGGGCATTATATTAAACATTATAGGACTTGTCAATAGGCACTTGACCCATCTAATCTTTCCGTTCGCCTTTTCAATATTATTCATATACGGCTCACGGAGCGATTTCAGCCGGGTCTTCGTGCCGATATTAATGAGTCTGGTGCAATACTCCCATTAGATTGATATAGCAATGTCAAAGAGCTTGAGAGCATAACAAATCAAGGACAGATATACATTTTTTGCAAATGCTAAAATTCCCCGTGTCTCCTCATGTCCCAGA
>JAMDAA010000023.1 GCA_023484045.1 Patescibacteria group bacterium | reverse complement strand
CCTCACCTAAAAATCCTATTATAGATGTATCATTTTGTATTTTTTCAACTTCTATTTTCTTAACAGTTTTATTATTAATATCGAATTGGAATGTTCCATCTTTAACATTATCGGGAGAAATAGAAGTGTAAGTAATATTTCCAGTTATAGAATCTGGTTTAGCACTAAGATAACTTTTTAAAGTCTCTGGTTCTATCAAAACCAATCTTTCTTTTGTTTGAGTATCTAGTTTTTCAAGAGTATTTGTTTTAACAAGAGAAATTCTGAATCCGTCTTGATCATTCTTACCGTCTGTTCCTGAATATCCTGCAAATGCAAGGTATTTTCCATCAGGAGATAAAACAGGTTGAGTCCCATAAGTTCCGTTTTTCATATTGTCTAGATCTTTTTTATCAGTTCCTGTGAAATTTGAAACGCTCATTCCGTAAGCCCAGCCTGCCCCGCTGTTTGGAAGAAAAGTATCAAGATAAACTTCTCCATTATCAAGAATTGCTCTTGGATAATGGACAGGATTATTAGCGACTTCGTCATATATAAGATTTTTATTTGACTGATTTTGTAAATTCATTGAATAGACTCTTGATCTTCCTCCTTTTAGGATGTTTGAATTTTTGTCAAAACTTACTTCCCAATCGGCAATATATTTTTTATCGGGAGATAAAACATAGTCATCAATGCCAAAGCCTTCAGAAGCTTTAAATATTATTGTAGATTGTTTGGTATCAAGAAAATAAATCGCGATCTCTGTTCAATGGTCCTTATCGTCTGTTTTATTTATATAAAGTAATTGATTTGGAGATAAAACAGTCACTTTTTTAATATTTATCGGTAAGGTCGCGAGTAAATATTTTTTTCCTGTTGATAAATCAAAAGCTTTAATTAATGATGAATTATCAGCCCAATTGCCGTAAACAATAGTGTTGTTGGAGATCGGAGAAAAAGCAGTGGTGTTCGGAGTAGGTGTTATTTTTTGGTTATCGGAAGTTGATTTTTTAGAGCTACCAATTAAAGCGTACGAAACAGCTCCGGCTAATAAAACAAGAATGACTATGATAACTGCAAAATTTCTAAAACCAAAGCCCGAAGAAGAGGAAGATTCGGAAACCTTTTCTACTACTTCTTCTTTATTCATCAATATTACTGTAGGTAAAAAATGAATGGATGTCAAGAAAATGAGCATTGTCGATCATAAGATTAGTGTGTTATCATTAATTTATGGCGTGTTCTGCGACAGAAATCCAGACGGATTTGGGTTGTATTTCAACAGATCCGGTTAAGTTCGTGTCAAAATTCTACGGACTGGGACTCGGTTTAATCGGCGGAGTTTCCCTTCTTTTTATAATTTACGGAGGATATCTTATTATGACTTCGCGTGGAAATCCGATTCAGCTAAACGAGGGAAAAAGTTTTATATTTTACGCGATTATTGGGCTTCTCCTTGCAATTTTTGGTTTTGTTTTTATACAATTAATAGCGGTTGATGTATTAAATATACCGGGTTTTAAATGATCGTATGAAAAAAATTCTGCCCGTCATTTTTACTTTCTTTTTTCTTTTTTTGTTTTTTCTTCCTCAAAGAAACATATATGCAGAAAGTTCAGCATCTACAGTAGCAGACGGAACTTGGGTTCAAGATTCTGAAGTAACTTTTGTAGGAAAGGCAGCGGCGCGTTCCGGTGAATTTTTGGATTGGAATTTACAGAAACTAAATTATGAATGGGCTATTTTTCCAAACGGACAAAGCAACTCCTTAATGCCTTTTTGGGTTACGATTCGAAATATCGCTTATGCGTTTATCGCGCTTTTTGTTTTAGGAACTGCGTTTGTATTGATAATTACTAGGGGCCGAAATATCTCTGCACGTCAGGTAATTCCAAAATTTTTAGCGGTTATTCTTCTTATCACTTTTTCTTACGCTTTAATACAGATAATTTACCAATTTACAGATGTTGTTCAAGGATTTTTTCTTGTGAGCCCGGATAATCCTCTTGAAAATATTTCTCAGAAAAATTTGTTGAGCATAGCTTTTAGCTATAAAGATTTTGTTGGCTATAGGATCGTTGGGTCGATATACGATGAATCTGCGTTTATCTCGTTGCTTTTGGTAAAGCTTACGGCGATTACTTATTATTTTATGACGATGGTGTTATTGCTTCGAAAAATAATTCTTTGGTTTTTTATTATAATATCTCCGATTTTTCCGCTTTTAATCTTGTTTTATCCGATTCGTAACACGGCTAAGATTTGGATCGGAGAATTTTTTAGATGGCTTTTGTATGCACCTATTTTTGCGATATTTTTGTCCGGACTTGTTTCGATCTGGCGGGCGTATATTCCGCTTTTGGGATTTAGTCAATTCCCGTTTCCGGGAGCGGGCGATCCATCAAAAATCGTTTATCCAACAGCGATTAATATTTTAATCGGAGGTCCAAAACAAGTGCTTTCTCTAACAAACAGCGTTAATATTACGGATACTTTTGCGCAGTATGTCGTAGCACTTTTAATGCTTTGGGTAGTGATTCTTTTACCGTTTATTCTTCTGCAGATTTTTTTGGATTATTTTATGTCTTTTTCTTTTAGCGAAAATAATTTTATAAAACAAGCGGTAACAGGTTACTCATCGATTTTTAATAAGGGTATTCCTCCGTCTCCGCCCCCACCTTTGCCTTCTTCTCAAGCGCCTGCCGGAATGGCAAAAGCGCTTCCGTTTTCCGAGAAATTTTCGATTCCGGCTCAAAAAACAGCGCAAATACCGATTAGTACATCTGTTCAAGCAAACTCAGAAATTATGCATTTGACAAACCTTAGTGTTCCGACCATGCGGGATATCGCAAAATATGAAACAAACATGCTTTCTTCAAACGTTTTGAGAAGGCAGGAAGTCGCAAAAGTTCACGATACTTTAGAAAAAATTGCAAGTCCAAAATCAGTGGGATCGATTCAGACTCAACAGCAATATCAACAGATTAGACAAAAACTTGTGCAGGAAAAACAAAAAGGGAATCCTTTAGC
>JAMDAA010000004.1 GCA_023484045.1 Patescibacteria group bacterium | reverse complement strand
TTTTCTTCGATGAGAATAATAGAGATGTACAAAAAAGGAGAACTCAAGATGGTAAATGGTATTTAGGCAAGTATTATAAAATCCTAGATACACTTTCAAGTCACGCAGCAAGGTTTTTAGAATTACCAGAAATGGCAGATTTACCAAAATCTTTATATCCGGGCGAAATCGCACGATGGTTTATATATAGAAATGCACCAATGGATGTTCGAGATATTTTGCTTACTACGTTTCCTGCTGAGTTTCGACCTATCGATGATGCTTGTATTCATAGAATGGAAACGGATTCACCTACTCGTTTAGCTGAAGTATTACCGATCATAAGTCTTCAAGGTAATCTTCGACGAATAATTTCTACTATAGATTTATTGGCAGGGACTTCATTAAAAGATAAAATGGCAATACTTGCATTTACTTTTTGGCAAGAAGATCCTTCACGTGAGAATATTGAACTTGCTTCACAATTACTCAATGTAGGACCAAGAGAAGTTTATAGATATGTAGATTCTATTATTGACGAGGATAGGCTCGAACAAGTTTGGGATAGATATATTGATTTACAGGAGAATTTAGAAAAAGCTAATAGGCAACCTTCGAACGTATCCTGACTGGCTCATCCTAGTAGATGCGTTCAGAAATAAGTAAAATTTTTCGAGGCTAAAATTTAATTCCTCTGTCTTAAGAATGCGGGCCGAAGGTCCTGAGAAGTGAAACGACGAAGGGCCGAAGATCCCGCCGAACTTCGCTAATTTCTTTGGCGAAGAAAGACGGGCCGAAGGTCCTGAGTACGATCGAAGAAAATTTCTAAATCTTAATTAAATATTAATCTCAATCTCTTCCAAAAACACTGTTTAGATATTCTGTCTTTTCAAGTCTTCAAAAAAAATTTAACAAAGAAGAAAAATAAAATCAATACTATTTTCTTGTCAAAGCTTAGTTCTGAAGCAATGTTTACGAAAGAATTTTTTACCTTCCTCTGTAATTAGGATCTAGTAGCTCTATTCGTGGCAACTGGCTTGAGGGTTTTGGATCGGCGAAAGCGTAGGCTAGGCAACTTTTTAAAACTTCTGGTCCAACAGCCAGCGAACCAATAAATTCCTTATGAGCTCCCGAAATAGTTATCTCTCTGTCCTTAGTATAAATCACATTTATTTCAGATATCGGAGGATTCCTAAGTGCACCTCTCCTTTCAGGCGGCTCTCCATCGAACTTTTCTACCTGTATTCTTACATTAGTATCCCAAACCCCATCCCGATTCATGTTTGGAAAAGGAAGACTTATTCTCCATTCTTTTTCCCAGTTGGCATCCCCAGAAGGTCCATAAAAAATTGTCGCACCCCTTCTAAAAGGTTTATGACTGGTATCAAGTCCAGGAAACTCTTCTCCTGTTACTTCTTCTATAGCCCCCGTTATTCCTACTTCTCTTAATTCTTGGATTAAAACTAGCTGTGCTCTGACAACCTCTGGTATTTCATCTGATAATTTTCTATCGTATTCCGCTTCTTTCTGAGCATCTTCGAGGCCTTTTAAGTTTCCTATTGCTTCCTTATGTTGGGTTCCTGCCCGTATCTGTCTCGCACCCTCTATTCGTTCTTGCATTGATATCATATTATGAAATATAACATTAAGAATAATTAAACGCAATAGAGAATTGATGCTCGTCGCACAACCTTGTTTCCGAGAAGCAAATGAAGCTTAATTTCTTTGCCTCAAAAAGGCTGGAATTTCCCAGGCGTCTTCTTTGTCTTCTTTGGGTTGTTCTACCGGTTTAACCTGTTCTTGAGCGGTTGGTTCCGGGACAAATTGCTTTAATCTTTGTTTTGTCTGATCAAAACCGGTCGCGATAACCGTAATCTTCATCTGGTCGTGCATCGTTTCGTCGATCGTCGCGCCAAAAATTATATTTGCATCCGGGTCAGCGGCCTGGGAAATAATCTGGGCTGCGTCGTTTACTTCGCTCATCGTAAGATCCGGTCCTCCGATAACGTTGAAAAGCACTCCTCTTGCGCCGTCCATCGAGATTTCGAGTAAGGGTGATGCGATCGCGGTTCTCGCTGCGGTCTGCGCTCTATTCTCCCCGACTCCGGTTCCGATTCCCATCAAGGCCGATCCCGCATTTGTCATAATCGTCCGAACATCTGCAAAATCAACGTTTATGAGTCCCGGCATCGTGATTAAATCCGAAATTCCCTGCACTCCCTGCGATAAAACCGAATCTGCGACTTTAAAAGCCTCCAAAAGCGAAAGTTTTTTATCGACTACGTCTAAAATTCTCTGATTCGGGATAATAATAAGCGTATCGACTTTATCTTTGAGATTCTCGATTCCGTCCTCTGCGTTTACCATTCTTCGTGTTCCCTCAAACGAAAATGGTTTTGTCACAACGGCGATCGTTAACGCCCCCACTTCTTTTGCTACTTTTGCGATAATCGGACACGCGCCCGTTCCTGTTCCTCCGCCCATTCCGGCCGCCAAAAATACCATATCCGACCCCTCAAGCATATCTCTTACTTTTCCTTCCGATTCCTCAGCGGCCTGTCTTCCGATTTCCGGATCTCCACCCGATCCTAAACCCCGGGTTAAATTTTCTCCGATCTGAAGTTTTGTCGCGGAGTGAGACATTAAAAGTGCCTGCGCGTCTGTGTTCACAGCGACAAAATCCACTCCCTGAATTTGACTCTGTGTAATCATCGAGTTCAAAGCATTAGTTCCCCCGCCGCCGATTCCCATCACGCGAATTTTTGCAAAATTTGTGGTTTGAGGCTTGATGAGCATAAGTAACCAAAATACTAGCAAACAAAAAAATATTTTGCAATATGCAAAACTAGGGGATAAACGATTTTACAAAATCTGCAATTTTTCCAAAGAAACCGAAACCGCCAAAATGCGGAAATTTGGGAAGTGAAAGGCCAAAAGGTAAAGAATTCGGCATGTCAAATCTTGATCCGTAAATCGCTAGCCCAACGACCGTCGCAAACGGCGAATCTTGAATCTCGTCAACAATTCCTTTCATCCCGGTCGGAATCCCGATCCTAACCGGCATCGCAAGCATCCTTTTTGCCGAATCGACAATGCCGATTGTTCTAGCCCCACCGCCTGTTATAACAACACCTGCTGGGGTCTGGCCGCCGTACCCGCTTTTTTTGAGTTCGAGCCCGATCATCGTAAATATTTCATTGAGTCTCGGTCTTATTATTCCCTCAATCAATGTCTTTTGAGAAACTTTTCGAATCTCTTCCGGTAATTCCAACGCGCTCAAATCGATCTCGTCAGTCTTTTTTATTGGAGTCTGTGGTTTCTCTTCAAATTCTAAATCCTCGGGGTTTAATCTTCTTTTTTCCGAGGTTTTTGATAAAAACAATTTAATTTTTTCGGCCGACTCCAGGGAAATCCGGAGTCCGATCGCAAGATCGTTTGTAATATGTCTTGCACCGATCGATAAAACAGAAGAATACGCGACCGAACCGTCGACATAAATTGAGATATCTGTTGTCCCTGCCCCCATGTCGACTAAAACAACTCCCAATTCTTTCTCTGTATCGGAAAGCACCGAAAGACTACTCGCATAACCGTTAAACACAAACCCGTCGACGTTTACTCCGACTTCAGACAGCGCTTTTTCTAAATTCCGAAGAGAAGTCGAACTCGCAGTAATTATATGAGTATCAACTTCCAAACGTACGCCCGTCATCCCAATCGGGTCTTTAATCCCCTCTTGACCATTAACGCTAAAATTACGCGGCAATACGTGAATTATTTCCCGGGAAGACGGTAATGAAACCGCTTTTGCCGCGTCGACAACTCTTTCGATGTCGTTTCGTGTAATTTCACCTTCCTGAGAAGAAATCGCGACAACGCCCCGCGAATTTAAGCTTTCGATATGGCTTCCGCCAACAGACGCGACAACGCGCGAAACAGAATATCCGGCCATGCGCTCTGCGCCTTCCAGTGATGTGTTTATCACAGAAACCGCCTCTTCGATATCGACGATCTGGCCTTTTTTTATCCCCTGCGCTTTAACTTCCGAAACTCCCAAAATGTTAACAAAATCGTCGATTTTTGCGATAACCGTAACAATTTTTGAGGTCCCTATATCTACTCCAACAACGATTTTCCCATCGCTCATAGTTTTAATTATTTAAAAACGATTAACGGGTTGTCAAAACGAAAATCGATCATCGATAATTTCTTTCCTTCTATTGTAAAACGCGAGAGTATGAGTTGTAAAGAGGATACCTGAGAAGCGAACGGCTTGTTTTGCGATATTATTGCTTTCGAACCGTCTTTGAATTCGACTAAATAAGAGGAGCCTGTCGAAACTGCGATGTTTGAAAATTCGATTTTATATTTTTTCAAAATATCTTTAAGCTCGATTTCTCCACTTTTAAATTCATTGCGCGGCATACTCTTGTTTGAAAAAAGAACCGGAATCGGACTTACTATCCGTTTTTTATCAAGATATATCTTCCAGTATAAAAACGACAAAACTACGGCTGTAAATATTAGAAAAAAATAAAAAAGAGTAAATATACTTTTTAATATCGCGAGATTCTTTCTTTTAATTATTCTCATAAGAAGTTATTTAAAATGAATAATATCTGTTAGTACATCCACTATTTTAGAGGCTGCATCCTTTTGCAATATTTTTTCTGTTTCTTTCGCCTTTTTATTATACTTTTCTAAATTTTCAAGCATTAAATATATAAGTTTTAAAAAGTTATCCGGACTCCTGTCTTGAAAAAATATTTCGCCGATCCCCAAATCTTTAAAAAATTCAGCATTTTTAACCTGTTCATCATTCTGTGAATAGGGGAGTGGAATTAAAATCGCCGGTTTACCCAAAAAAATGAGCTCGGAAACCGTGTTTATTCCCGAACGCGAAACTACAAAGGCAGAATTTTTAATAACGCTCCCCGTTATTAACGGATCGACAAATTTTGCGAGAACATACCTGCTTTTAATTTTGTCGTCGAGTTTTTCTTTTTTTTGCTCCAAGCGATCAAAATCGCCGAATTCTCTCGCGTCGCCTGTTTGGTGTAAAATTTTGAATTTTTTTAATAAATCGTCTATACATTTTTCAATCAAAAGATTGATCGCGTGCGACCCCAAACTCCCGCCTGTAACATAAATCATCGGTAAATCTATATTTTCGAATTTTTGATTAAAAACAGGAATCTTGCCGGGTGTATTGATTACTTCTTTTCTCATTGGGATGCCGGTTAAAACAGTTTTTGATTCGGGAAAATATTTTTTTGATTCTTCCCAAGAAACGCAGATTTTTTTAGCGAAGATCGACGATATTTTGTTTGAAGTCCCGGCGCCAAATGTCTGTTCGTGTAAAACCAGGGGAATCCCCAAAACAAAAGCCGCAAGATTAACCGGAAGAGAAATATAACTGCCGAAAGACAAAACTATATCCGGTTTAAATCTTTTTAAAATCGATACCGCACGAAAAAACCCGTACGGAAATTTTAAAAGCGAGGGAATCGTATATTTTGTGAATTTTCTTTGCAATCTTGCCGTTACGATCGATTTAAACGGAATTCCGCGTTTTTGTATTTCCTGATATTCGAGGGAAAAAGCCGCGTCCCCTTCCAAGGCCCGTTTTCTTCCGATCACCAAAATGTCTGTGCTTTTGGGAAAAGCATCTACTACCGCAAGAAGCGGAGATAAATGACCACCGGTTATTACAATTTTCATAATTTTATTATATTAAATTTATTCATTCGATTTGGCGGGCAATATTTAAGAGTATTCCAATAGCGCAAAGGTCGACGATTAGGGCTGATCCCCCGTACGAAATAAAAGGTAGCGGGACACCGGTCAGCGGAAAAAGAACAACCTGGGATCCCAAATTAAAAACTATCTGAATCGATAAAAACGAAATTATTCCTCCGGCGAGAAGCTTTCCGAATGTATCTTTTGATCTTATCGCGATCGAAAACCCGCGCCAAACGACTATTATAAAAAGTGAGATCAAAACAACAGATCCTAAAAGTCCGAATTCCTCGGCGATTATCGCAAAGATCGAATCGGTCGCGTTCTCGGGAAGATACGCGTATTTTTGTAAAGAATTTCCGATTCCGACGCCCGTTAATCCTCCCATTCCGAGCGCGATCAAAATCTGTTTTGTGTGATACGACACCGGTTCAAACGATGAACCGAGATTTAAAAAAGACGTAAGGCGCGCCGCTCTGTACGGAGAAAACTTAATCAGTAAAAATCCTAAAAAACCGATTACAGGGATTAGGAGTAAAAAAATAAACATACTTCCCCCGGACAAAAAATAGATTATCAACGCCTCAAAAAGGATAATCGACGCCGTACCCATGTCTGGCTGCAACATGACTAAAAAAATTATCAAACCTAAAATTAATAAGAAAGAGAGCAATCTCCCTTTTTCTTTGCGCGAAAACCACGCAGAAAGGTATATCGCCAGGGCAAACTTAACAAACTCCGCGGGCTGCAAAGTCGTAAATCTAAAATCGATCCAGCGACGCGCGCCCAATACCGAAATTCCGAATCCCGGAACAAATACGAGTATCAAAAGTGCTAATACAATAATCAATAAAGGCAGGGATAAATTGTACAATTTATGATAGTCGAAAAAAGAAAAGAAAAATAAACCGATCAATCCGATTAACACCCAGAGAGATTGATCTTTTATATAATGATATTTATCTCCGAAATCGCGGAAAGCGATAAAAGAAGACGCATCGTAGATCATAAGCAAACCAAACAAAGTCAAAGTGATTGTTACTAAGAAAAGGAGAAGGTCGATCTTTTTCATTAAAAAATCAACTAAAGAAAGCTATATAAAGACCCAACACTGCAAAAAAGAAACCCGCGATCCACGCCCTCATTACGATTTTAGGTTCTTCCCATCCCCGCTTCTGAAGATAAAGATGAAAAGGGGATACCGGAAAAATTTTCCGTTTCCAAATTTTTTTCCCGAGGATTTGGATAAGTGAAGATCCGACTTCCAAGACAAAAAATCCGCCGATAACCGCAAGCGCGATAATTTTTCCCGTGAGTAGACCGATCACGGCGAGTGTAGCACCCAAAGCCAAAGACCCGGCGTCGCCGAGCCAAAGTCTCGCTTTGTAAATATTAAAATATAAAAATGCCGCGATACTTCCCATTAAAACTGCGATAAAAATTCCCAGAAAGTTGTGGAGTTGCGCCGCACTGATCGATAAAAACGCGATAAGACAAATAAGGAGCAGGCCCGGCGCCAACCCGTCTAATCCGTCGGCGATATTAAAAGCGTTAACAAAAGAGACGATGACAAAAGCCGCAAAAGGAATAAAAAGATAACCCATAATCGCGAGTCCAAAACCGCGTATAAAAATAAAATTATAACCGAGCTGTGTGTAAAATACGGTCGCGATAATAAGGGCCAAAATCCATTGGATTAAAAATTTGTGTCTAAATCTCATCCCGAAAAACGCGCTATTTTTTCCGTCTGTGAGTTTTTTTAAATCATCGTAAAGACCCAAAATACCAAAGCCGATAAACGAAAAAAGGATCACAAAAAGCTCCCAGCCCTTTATATCGACTTGAAAAATACCGTATGCCCAAAGCGTTAAAACGGTCACGATGACGATGATCAGTAACCCCCCACCAAAAGGGGTTCCGACTTTCCAACCGTGGTATTTATCAAAAACGGGCGTTCTGTTGTTAAACATATCCCGCGTCACCTGTTTTTTACGCCTCAATTTTAATTTGTATAAGAAGTCTATAAACGGGATAAAAAGTATTATCGAAATAAAAAACGAAAGTATTATCAGTCCTAAAAGCTGCGACATAATGATTAATTATACCTTAAAAAAGGCTATTTATTCAACGTGAGGATCGATTAATGCGCATCAGTCGGTCATCAAATCGTAGACTTTTGCCATAACAAATCCCGCTTCTTTTCCTTCAAAAACGACGGCGTCTTCGGGTTTCACCGTAGATTTGATTAGTTCTGCGAGTTCGTCAGAATTACCGATCTTAACTTGGCAATTTCCCCCGCCGTCTTTTATTCCTTCGAGAATCACTCCGTTAAAATTCGAATTTGTTAAAAAAAGATAATCACAAATGCGCGATATATTTTTGCTAATCTCGTAATGGTCTTTTTCCGTGTTTTTACCGAGTTCGATCATCGGCTGCAAAACTAAAATCTTTTTTCCTTTATAAATATTTATATATTTTAACACTGCTGATACAGCGTTCGGATTGGCATTATAAGTGTCGTCGATCACGGTACAACCGTTGGAAAGCTTGTGCAAAACCATCGTCTTTGGTTGGGGGAGAAGAGAAAATACCGCTTTTTGAATGTCCTCAAAACTCATCCCCAAGTAATCGGCGATCGCGACCGCGGGTAAAATATTTTCGACGTTCTGCGCCCCGATCAAAGGAGCTTTCATTTGTTTAACAACTTTTTTCGTTACTACTTCGAATGACACGGAATTTTTTTTAGTCAAAATATTCTTTGCGTAAATATCTAATTTCTCATCTAAAAACGTGCCGTATAAAATTTTGTGTTTTTTTGTTCTTTTATAAAGTTTATATGAATTTTCGTTGTTTGCGTTAAATAAAGCCAACCCATTTTTTGGCAAAGATTCTACGAGCTCGTACTTTGCGCTTATTATATTTTCTAATGATCTAAAAATAGAAAGATGTTGATCATTTACCGAAGTTATCACTCCGATTTTAGGTTTTACGATTTGACACATGTGAGCAATTTCTCCCTTTTTGTACGCCCCCATTTCGACAACAAAAATCTCCGTGCTATTTTTTAAATCCGAAAGAATTACGTTTGCGATTCCGATCGGCGTATTGTTATTTCCTTTTGTTTTTAATACTTTATATTTTTTGCTTAAAATTTGCGCGATGTACTCTTTGGTCGAACTTTTTCCGTAACTCCCGGTGACCCCGATTACCAATAATTTATCATTTTTTCTTATCTTTTTAATCGCCCTGTCGATCTGTAAATCCCGATAAAATTCTGTCGGAAAAGACAACGTATAAAAAACCAGACTGATAAAAAACGGCACGAATTTATCGATCAGTAAAAGCCATAAAAATTTTTCGGTAATGGGAAAAAAATATAAAATTATGACGACAGAAAAAGTCATAAATAATACAAAAACAGTTTTTATTGTAAAAATCGGGGATTTTATTTCTTGTTTAGTAGCGTCTTTTAAAATCAAAATCAGTTGATATAAAAAAACCGCCGAAACTAAAATGTTGTAAATAGACAGAGACAATAATTCAAAAGGAACCAGAGTGTATAGAAAAATTGTTAACCATTTAATAATAGCGAACGGGGAAAATAATAATGATTTACCCTGACTAGTTTCTTTAAGATGAATTAGAATTCTATCCAGACGATACTCTTTTAATTGCCAGAGGTTGACCCAAAAAAGAGTGTTTCTTACGACCCAGATAGCAAATAAAATAGTCGTGAGTATAAAAAACATAATAATTATTTAACAGTTACACTTTTAGCCAAATTTCTCGGCTTATCGGGATCGTAACCCCTCTGGACCGCAAGGTAATAGGCGAGAATTTGAGCGAACACGACGTGTGGAATAATTTGGGCTTCCGAAACATCTTTTATGTTAACCCAGTAGTCAAAAACCGGTGATTTTTTAGGTCCGACGCCGATTATTAATCCGCCCCTCGATTTTATTTCGGTCGCATTGGAAATAATCGCGTCGAATGTTTCATCCTGTGGCGTAAACACAATGCATGGGGTTCCTTTTGAAATAAGCGCGATCGGTCCGTGCTTTAATTCCCCGCCGGCCAATCCTTCTGTGTGCAAATAACTAACTTCTTTTATTTTTAAAGCCGCTTCTAAGGCCGTCGAGAAAGATGTCCCACGCCCGATCGTGTATAAATGTTCCGACGAATTAATTACCGAAGCAATTTTTTTAATTTTTGAAATGCCTTTTTTGTCCAAAAGGCTATCGATTTCTTTTGAAGCGTCGAGCAAAAGTTTTTTTGCGCGATTTACTCTTCCCGATACCGCGTAAGAGAGCATTAAAAGTAACGCCACTTTCGCGATGTACGCTTTTGTCGACGCAACAGCCTTTTCTGGACCGGCGCCTAGAAGTAATTTGTAATCTGCCATTCTGTAAATCGTCGAACCGAGTGCATTCGTTATGGCGATAATTTTACTCCCTTTTTCTTTAGCGTGGTTTAACGGCTCGATTACGTCGATCGTTTCGCCAGACTGGGATAGCGCGATTATTAAACTTTTTGAATTTAAAAAATCTTCCAGATAATTAAACTCCGATGCGACCGTCGTGTTTATATGGGTATGTGCGATTTTAGAAAAAAAGTATGATCCGGCCAGACATGCGTGGAACGCGGTTCCGGCACCGATCAAAAAAGTTCCTTTTGCATTATCGATCAAATTTTTTAATTCTTTAATCTGACCTGTGTAATTTTCTGCGATATTACGAACAACTTTAGGTTGTTCGTAAATTTCTTTTAACATAAAATGGTCAAATTTTCCCTTATCGACGTCTTCGATCTTCCAATCGATTTTTTCAAATCTTAATTTTTTTTTCTTTCCTTCCGGTAAAGTAAGCAGCTGAACATCATCGCCCAAAATTACCATTTCCCGATCTTTTAGAAACATCAATTCTCTCGTGTGTTTAATAATTCCGGTAGCATCTGATGCTATAAAAAATCCGTTATCGCTTTTCCCGATAACAAGAGGCGATCCGGTTTTACAAGCGATTATTTGTTTTGATAATGAACTTGCGACAACGATTGCGTTTAATCCTTTTAATAAATTGAAAGCGTCACGAACTGCAGACGCAAAACCCTCTTTTTTTAAAAATTCTTCGATAAGATGAGGGACTATTTCTGTATCTGTCTCCGAAATAAACTCATGTCCTTTTTTTATAAGATCTTCTTTTATTTTTGCGTAATTTTCGATAATTCCGTTATGGATCATGGCAATTTCATTTTTACAATCTAAATGTGGATGTGCATTTTTTACAGTTACTCCTCCGTGTGTCGCCCATCTCGTGTGTCCGATGCCGATCGTCGAATCGACGCGATAAATTGACGAAGATAAATCGACACCCCCGATTTTGCCAACATTTTTTTCGACGATAAATTTTCCTATTTCGTTTTTGACATTTCGTTTTTGCCTAACTGTAATTCCCCAGCTGTCATAACCCCGATATTCCAAAAGTTTTAGGCCGCTCAAAATAACTTCAGCGGCGTTTTGTTTTTTTCCGACGTATCCAAATATTCCACACATATCAATTTTTTTTATTTAAATTATTTTCGATAATTATCATTATTTTTTTTAAATTAGTAACAACCGCATCTGGTTTGAAATTCATAATATTTTTTTGTTTTTCGGCGTACTCGCCTCTTTTTACCCAAATCGTAAAAATCGATGGTAATATTTTTTTCGCTTCGTTCAAAATTGTCAATTTATCGTCGATTAAAAATATCGAACCATCTTTATACTTACTTAAAATATCGTTTAAAACCTCTTCCTTATTCTTATGGATATGAATATTATCATTTATAAAATATTTTTCAATATCCGTTTTTGTAAGTTTCTTCTTTTGGAATACAAACTCACCCTCTGAAAAAATTCCTAAACTTGCAACCCTAGAAAGTCGAGTTAAAATATCGATAACTTCTTTGTATAAAACGTACTTTTGTAAATTACTTTTCTTAAATAATTTCGTTCTAAACAAGGTGTAATCAATATCAAAAAGGATAATTGTTTTTTTTATTTGCATTTTAAAGTTTCATGCGATAAACATTAGTGTCGCGTTTTTCAAAACCGATGCTTTGATAGAGTTTATTTGCACTCTCCCTTTTCGGATTAGATGTTAAATCCAAATATTGGATTCCTTCTTTTCGGGCTTGTTCGATAGTACAAGCAATAAGCTTTCTCCCAATACCTTTTTGTCTCCATCTCTCATCAACAACCAATTCATGGATTACTCCCTTTTTTACAGACGGGATGCGATAAATAACAAGAGTTAACATGCCAACAATCGTATTTGTTTTTTGATCTTTTGCGATTAATAATCGATTTGAGGACGAAGAAAGCATTTCGCGAACAGCCTCATCAGTGAGTGGTTTTGCATTTGAAACTAATTGCAAAAGTAAACTATTAAGCGCTTTTGTAACTCCATTCGATACTACTTTTAAACTTTCGATAATGATGCGTTCCATAATTAGTGTGATAAAGTTAAGAGCCGTTTTGCTTCTTCTAACTCTTCTTTTGTGTTTATTCCCCTCCAGGGAATATTTCCGGCTTTTACAACCTTTATTCTTTCCCGATTTTGTATCGCGATATCTACAAGATCTGTTAAATAGTATTCTTTACTTATTTTACCTTTTTGAATCTTTTTTAAATATTTTCTTAAAAATTCCGCTTTAAAAATGTACAGGGCGGGGTTAATTTCCGTTATCTTTTTTTCTTCTTCGGTCGCGTCTTTTTCCTCAACGATTTTTATAACCTTTTCTTTTTTATCACGAACAACCCGGCCGAGTCCAAAAGGATTGCTTTTTTCGATCGTCAAAAGAGTAATCGAAGTTTTCGAATTTAAATGGGCATTTATCAATTTATTGACAACGTCCTCTTTATAAAAAAATGAATCATCTCCGTAAAAAATTATTACATTTTGAATATCTTTTGGAAGTTTTTTAAACCCGCAAAGCGCAGCGTGTCCTGTACCAAGTCTTTTTTTCTGTTCTGCAAAAACAACATCTTTTAATTTTAGAGCATCGATCACCGATCTTTTAGCAAACCCAACAACAATAATTATCGGTTTTATCTTCAATCGAATAAGTAAATCAACTGCGTAAGAAATTATCGGCCTGCCGTGTAAAGGAAGAGCCACTTTATTTGACGTTCTTGAATTCATTCTTTTTCCTTTTCCGGCCGCTAAAATTATCGCTCCGATTTTATTCATGATTTGTTCTTTCTATGTTTGCTCCCACTTTTTTTAATCTTTGTTCAAATTTTTCGTAACCCCTGTCCAGATGCTCGATTCCAAAAACCACACTCTGTCCTTTTGCTACTAAAGCCGCTAAAACTAAAGTTGCACCGGCCCGAAGATCAGAAATATTTACTACTGCATTATGAAGATTTACCGGGCCGTAAATTTTAGCGGCGTGTCTATACCCTTTTTTATCGTCATTTAGGTTGAAATTATAAACCTCTTGGGGATTTTTAATCTTTGGGTTATAGAGTCTAATTTTTGCCCCCATCTTTTTTAATTCCTCTACATACCCAAATCTGTTTTCATAAACAGTTTCGTGAATCGTCGAAACGCCTTTTGCTTTAGTCATTAATACCGCCCACGGACCTTGCCAATCTGTCATAAACCCCGGATAAAAAGTCGTCTCGATATTCGTAGCGCGCAGCGCTTTTCCTGTCGAAAAAAATCGTATTCCGTCTATTTTTTCCTCAAATTCACCACCCGCCGCCTTAAGTAAATCCAAAAATTCAGAGAGTCCCTGCCGTTTTATTTCTTTTATAAAAATATCTCCCCCTGTCAGGATCGACGCGATCGCAAGTGTTACGACTTCGTTTCGATCGGGACTGATACGAAACTTTGTTCCGTGAAGTTTTTTTACTCCTTGGATAACAATCATCCGGGGTTTAATTCTTTTAATATTGCCACCCATTTTATTGATTAGATCAATAAGTTCATCGATCTCGGGTTCTTGCGCGGCGTTTTCCAAAACACTTTTTCCGCGAGCCACTGATGCGGCGAGTATTAAAGTTTCTGTCCCCGTGTGGGTGTTTTTTTCAAATTTATAATTGATCGCTTTTAAACCGCCTTTTACTTTTGCGTGAAAAAATCCATCTTTATGATCATAATTAATATTTACCCCCATTAACTTTAATCCTTTAATAACTCTATCGATCGGACGAGCACCGATTCTGCACCCTCCGGGATTTGGAACAAGCGCGTGACCAGTTCTTATTAACAGAGGCACTATAAACATTGAAGACGTTCTGACATATGCTGCTTCCTCAAGCGATATTTTACTCGTTTTTATATTCTTCACATTGATTGTCGCCGTATGATTTTTTATCTTTATTTTTCCGCCTAACTCTTTTAGAATTTCGGTCATCACGATTAGATCTGAAATAAGGGGAATATTCTCGATTACTATTTCTTCGTCTGTTAAACACGCAGCGACGATCGCCTTTAATGCAACATTTTTAGCACCGGATACCGAAATAGTCCCCCTCAGTTTTTTTCCGCCTTGTATAATAAACTTTTCCATAATTAGAATCCTATCTTTCTGATTTCAAGCGAAAGCTCGACACCAAATTTTTTAAACACTTCCTGCTTTATGAAGGCTATTAAGTTTAAAACATCAGATGCTCTTGCGTTTCCCGTGTTTAAAATATAATTTGCGTGGATATCAGACACTATCGCGTTTCCAACTCGCTTACCCTTTAGACCTGCTTTATCGATAAGATATCCTGCCGAAGTAATTCGATCAGGTGTCGGAATCTTAATCGCATCAACGATTGATATGTTTCTAAATACACATCCTGCCGAAAAGCCCTTCGGTTGAGTTTTTGTTCGATATTCTAGAGCTTCTGTCGCTTTTTCCCACAGCACTTTTTTTTCTCCCGGTACTAATTTAAAAATTACCGATAAAACGATTTCTTCTGTCTTTTGTAATGCGCTTTTATCGTAGCCGAATTTAAAATAAGACCTATCAACTTCCTTCACTTCTCCTGTCTTTGTTAAAATTTTAGCACTATACAAAGAATCTCCGACATAAGATTCTTTCTTTGGAAAATTTGAATTCATAAAAACGGCGCCGCCAGCGGTTCCGGGAAGCCCGAGCATATACTCTAAACCGCCTAAACCTTCTTCTATGCTAAAACGCACTAATTGATTCATAATAACCCCGGACTCAGAAAACAGAAAAGCACTGTCGACATCGATTTTATTATTTTTTATTCTCCCGCTCATCCGCATCACAGAAAAAGCCCTGCAATTATTTTTAATAACCAGTCCTCTTACTCCGCTGTCAGACACTAAGATATTTGAACCTCCACCGAGAATAAGATACGGAATTTTTAATGATCCACTAGTATTAACAGCTTTAACAAAATCATCGGTTTTTTCTACTTCTATATAATACTGAGCCGGTCCACCGATTCTAAATGTAGTGTGTTTATTCATTGGCTCATCTTTACGAATTCTATTTTTGCCAAATATTTTTTCTATTTCGATAAAATTTTTATCCATATTTAATTTCCTTCTATTAAATTCAAATCCTTTTGAACTTTATAAATGTCCCCCGCGCCCATCATTAAAACGATAGTGTTACCCTGATAGCCTTTTTTATTGATATATTCTACCACATCGCGAGTGTCGGCTAAATAATTAGCGTTTTTATGAAATCTATTTATTCCATCTACTAATAGTTTTGAGGAAATACCAAGATCCGGTTTTTCGCGAAGCGAAGGATAAATATTTGATATTATAATCTCATCTGCATCATTAAAAGAGTGAATAAATTGTTCGAACATTATTTTTGTTCTAGAATAAGTATGCGGTTGAAAAATACAAATAACTCTATATTTTGGGAACGCTTTGCGAAAAGCTTTTAAGGTCTCCCGTATTTCTGTTGGATGATGCGCGTAATCGTCAAAAAGCAAAGCGCCTGATGAAAGTTTACCAATATATTCAAATCTTCTTTTGCTTCCAATAAATTTTGTTAAGCCTTTTCTAATAGAATCTAATGTTAGACCACATTCAAGAGAAACAACAATCGACGCAAGTGCGTTTAAGGCATTGTGTTCTCCGACAACATTTAAACAAAATTCTCCTAAAAGAGTGCTACCTGTTTCGATCCAAAAAAATGTTTGGTTTTGAGAGATTGTTATTTTTTTAATTACATACTTATTACCCGAAGAAAAACCATAAGTAATAACCTTACCTGTATAACCAGCTCGTAATTTTTGCACTTGTCGATCATCTCCGTTAACAATAAGAATTCCATTTGATATTAGTTGATCAGAAAATTTACGATAGGCGCTTATTACTTCGTCTTCTGATTTATATAAATCCGGATGATCGAGCTCGATATTTGTAATAACCGCTATTTTTGGACGCTGCCATAAAAATTTTGGGGTTGGATCGTAATTCGGTTCGGTCGC
>JAMDAA010000005.1 GCA_023484045.1 Patescibacteria group bacterium | reverse complement strand
ATGACTAAAAAGAAAGAGGCGACGATTAAGATTGTTTGAAAAGTGTCGACGAAAAAAGCGTATATTTTCCTCAAAATGAACATAAATAATATTTTGACAGAACAATTTAAATTTTGCAATAAGGTGTATTTGTGATAAGATTAATTTTAAATTTGGACACTTAGCTCAGTGGTAGAGCGCTTCGTTCACACCTGTCCGCCATAACGAGCCCGTAGCTCAGTGGTAGAGCGTTCGGTTCACATCCGAAAGGTCGATGGTTCAAATCCATCCGGGCTCACGAGGCGAATGCAGGCGGGTCGAAGAGGTCGCAGGTTCGAATCCTACAGTGTCCACAAAAATTTATATAGTTTGATATTTTTAGACCGCTAAAGTTATATTACTATAATGCTTTCCCGCGTGTCTGGCACTCTAGATATCTAATTGATAACAAACGGCGGCTTAAATAAATGGAAGATTGGGATCGGTTGCAATTTTCGCTGCGATTCCAATTGCATAATCAGTTTCTTCTGGGGTAATAGGCTTTCCGTCGGAATTTAATATTTTTCCTGAGTTACCTTTAACTCTGCAAACTTCTTGAGAGATTATTGGATCACCGTTATTAAAAGGTTTTTTATAAACGATAACATCTGCATAATCGGAATTTCTGGGAACTACATCCTCAATCCAAGAAAGATATTTTTTGCCATTTTCGATCCATATAGTAGGATGTACAGTTTTTCTTAAGCCATGTTCGTGACCTTGGGGTATGGAACGAATCTCTCGTGCGTATAAAATGGTTTGTCTTAATTCTTTCTTTCTATCGGTCGGTTTCTCTTTCGGTAGAATGTTTCGTCGATCTCTTTCTAAAACCGCGATCATGAAATTATTATAGGATTTTATATTTTTGTTGTCAAACTCAGAAGTTATTTTTAAGATATTTTACGTCGTAAAGCAATATTTGATAAGCTTCTTCTTTAATTCCTTTTCCTCTTAATGTGTTTAATGATAATTCAAAAGCGTTAAGTTTTAGCAAAGCAATTTTGTTTTTTCCCTTTTTATAATCTTTTTCTGCGCTTTTGATAATACTTATTAGACTTTTTGAAATACCATCATGTTGTATTAGATTTAATTTTCTTAATTGATTTATGTCGTTTATCATGCTTTGAAAAGTTACGACTTTTTTTAGACTTGAATTATTCGAATCTTGTTTATCAAAAATAAGATTAAAAGTGTTTTGGTTACTTGGATCTATAACCCCTTTTTGATTCTGTAAATTAACGTTTCCATCCCGATAATAAAGATATATTTTTAATTCATATAATTTTCTGTTGTTGGACGTTAAGAAAATTTGGTAATTTCCGTCATCGGGTTTTTGAAAATAAAATATTTTAATCGGAGGGCCATTTGTTTTAGTGTTGTCTGAATCATTTGCTAACGGTTGCTGAATAAATTGATCGCCCAACGGATTATTGGAAGAATCTTTTACTGTTATTTGAACATTTGGGTCGGTAACGAGCATGATGTACGAGAGGTCGCTATTTGATGGGATATATCTACCGAGCGAAGAAAAAGTATTCGAATAACCGTCATTTAGAGTTGAGCGGTCATAGTATGGATCATTAATATTAAAAGTATTTCCGTTAATTCCTTTTCCGACGATAAAATGACCTGGAACTTCTAAAATATCAGGCCGCAGGTTTTTAATATCGTCTGTTAACTGAGTTTTGTTTTCTCCCCAAATTCTAGAAAACTCAAGAGCATCATATTTAAAATCTGGGTTATTGCTTTTAGCGAGTTTCGAAAGCCTCGATATAGCGATCCAGTTTGTTAATCCATCGCCAACATAACCGTCGGGTTGATTATTAAGCCAAGTATTTAAAGTTCCCGGATTTAGATCGGTATTGTTGGGTAATTTATTTATACCATAATACTTAAGAACCATCGCGGCAGAAGTCATCGCACATCCCCAATCTCTAATCGTGGGATTTGACGGACTCCACCTGTCTGCCGAATCATAAATTTGCGACTGCCAGGGATCGGATGTTTGTTTTAGGAGTGGAACATTAAGATCCGGAATAAAACCGGCGTAATTTGAATTTATAGCTGGATCATTCATAGTTTGTCCACCCATTACATATACCTTACCGTCTTCTCCCAGTGCCTGACCAGGTGCAAAAATAGCAACTGGAAACAATGTCTTTACATTCCATGAATTTGTAGATATATCATATTCTTCAACTAACTGTGTATACCCATCGATATTTGATCCTCCTATTACATAAATCTTTCCTTCTGTGTTTAATGATGCACCTACTCCATGCCTTTTTATGGACATAGGTGATTTAGTATTCCAGGAATCTGTAGAGGGATCGTACTCGTCAACGTCTTCAAGGAAACCGATGGTATTATTTTTTATCCCCCCGCCTCCGATCAAATACATCTTGCCGTTTGAAGCTGTCACTAAGCCTGCATCTGAGCGAGGACTAGGTATAGCACTCCTAATAGTCCATTTATTCGTATTGGGATCATATTCTTCAACATTATTTACATAAGTTCCATCGAGGAATCCGCCTCCGATTGAATATATCCTGCCATTTTGACCCGCTGCAAAACGCAGTCCCACACTTGCTGTAAGCATAAAAGCTTTAGGTGTCCACGTATCTGCCACTGGATCATACTCATAAAAATCATTTAGGGCTCCATTATTATATCCTCCACCTAAATAAAATTTCCCATTAACAGGGTTAAAAGTAAAGCCCATATCGTTTCTGGGATATGGGATGGGCGACTTTGTTATCCATGAATCTGTAGTAGGATTATAAACCTCAACTGTGTCCAAAAATTGTGAGCCGTCATGTCCGCCCACTGCATATATCTTGCCTGATGCATCAGCGGCAACACCGAGATCCCTACGGGCTGTTGGCATAGGTGTCTTTGCGACCCAGCAAGGATCATCAGAAGGGTTGATGCAAGTATCTGCATTCACTGTTGAAGGAGTAAAAATAAAGGATAAAAATATTAGAAATAAAAAGGATAATATAAGTCTTAGATTTATTCTCACTAGTAACAGTTTACAATACTGAGAAAATATAATGCAATAGAAAAATTCTTATATATATTTTTACCTTCTTAGAGTTTTTACTGCCATTAATTCAAATGATAATTGAGGAAAGTAAATTGTAATATATTCACTTAAATAGGATAAGAATAACCAAAAATACCATGGTTTATATTTTATCGCTGCAAATTCACCTCTTATGAACCTGAATCCTCTAATTCCGTAGATTTTATAGCCACGGGTCTTAAAATCTTTCACGAACCAACCCGAAAGATGTTCTTGGTAAATATTGCCCGAATGTGGATCTTGAGGTATAAAACCATTTGGTGTACAAATTATTATCTTTTTTTTGGCAATTTTCTCCAACTTCTTCAGGAAAACTTTTCCCTCGCTTCTCTTTAGATGTTCCAAAACATGAAAAAGCACAACAACGTCAAAAGATTTATTTTTATAATGCTTCTCGATCAAAAGAATATTCCCTTTTTTGTATTTATCAAAAATCTTATTAACGCTTTTGGCTGGAACCAGATCGATACCCTCCAAATGGGACGGTCTATCTATTCTGGACAAAGGAGAACTTACGCCGCAACCAACATCTAAAACGCTATCATAGCCTTCAAGCTCCTTTTTCAAAAGCCTATAAAAACCAAAGTCTGAACTTGCATTGATATATTTTTTTAACTTAGCCTTTATACGTTTAATCATAGCACATGTTCTTTCTGATCAAATTTAATTATGTCTGGTAATTTATGTATTTATCCCAGTTTACTCAAATCTTCAAAATATAACATAAACATGAGGATAAATTTGTTAGTATACTACCTAATTTTCTTGAGGAATTATTATTTACCGAGCTCTTCATGAACGAATTTGTTGATAATTTTCATTCCCTGCATGGGTTTCACTTTTGCTTTCCAATCAAGAAGTTTCGCGGCTTTTGAAAAGTTACAAAGACGACCTCTAACTCCTTGAACTTTATGGAGTTGATAAACCCTTTTAACCTTAACCCTCTCTATTCGACAAATAATATCAACAAGTTCGTTAATACTTATATGATCTGCTGTTCCAATATTTATCGGGTCCTTGATATTTGATTCCATAAGTTTAAAAATTGCCTCAACGCAATCTGTAATATAGCAGAATGACCGTACCTGTTTGCCATCCCCCCATATTTTTACGATTCCACCATTCCCCGCCTTAATTACTTTTCTAGTTAGGGCCATAGGAGCTTTTGATCTGAGTGTGTCTATTGAGCACTCGGGTCCGTAAATATTGAAGAATCGCGCAATGCGAACTTCAAGTCCATAATCTATTTCATAGGATTTATACATCCGTTCAGAAAAAAGTTTTTCCCATCCATATTCGCTCTCAGCATTTGCCGGATACACATCTTCCTCAACCAGTGGTACTGAATCGATCTCTGTTTGTTTTTCTAGAGGATAAACGCAAGCAGAAGATGAGAAAAACAGTCTTTTCACTCCCGAGCGAATACATGCTTCTGCTGTGTTTAAATTGATTGTGGCATTATCGCGCAAAAGATCTGCTCTGTTAGTAGTGGTATATTCGATGCTTCCATTTTGGGCGGCAAGGGCATAAACTTTATCAATTCCCTGGGTTGCTTCAATACAGTTTCTAAAACCTCTTAAATCCAAAATTCTATAATCATGAAAGTCTGAAAGATCCGAAAATTGTGGATAAACTATGTCTACACCACGGACGTAGAAACTCCTTTTTTTAAGAAATCTTGCTAGATGATGACCGATAAACCCACCTGCTCCAGTAACCAAAATTGTTTCTCGTTTCTTCATCTCGAGTAAATAACATCGTCCATATTAACATATTAGGATTATCTTTAGCAATATAAATTCTAGTTAATAAGGTTTATTTTTAGAGGACTAGAATTTAGTAATTTTTGCGAGTTTCTCTAATCTGTGCCTAATAAACTTCTTTAAATAGGGAACCGGGGAATAATATAAAGAAATCAACGATATGAGAACTTTTGTGTCTAAATTATTTCCTCTGCAAATTCTGGCGGCTTCACAGGCCTTATCATAAGCTTCATTTTTATTTTTTTTAATATTAGAGGGCAAATTAGGAAGAGAAAAAATTTTGTTCAATAAAGATACATGCTCCATGGCCATTACAAAACCTTTATTCTTAGTGGTAGCGGCTCCTGGATGAATACGAAAAGTTGCCAAAAATTTTGGTATCCTGGCAAATTTACCGGTTAGACCTGCCCTTAACACAAAATCAAAATCACTTACATATTTAAAACACTCATCTCTTCCCTTAAGTTTATCTATAATAATTTTTCTATAGAAAGTTGCAGGTCCGGGGGTGCAACTATGTTGTCTTAACATGTATTCATAACTATAATCTGGCAAAGTTACCTTCTCTATTTCTCTCCCATCTTTATCTATTTTAACCCAATCCGGATAAACTCCAATTATTTTAGGATTAGCTACCATAAAATTAACAATTTCACTAATTGCTCCGGGAAGTAACGGATCATCAGAATTTACTACACCAATAATTTCTCCCTTTGCCATTGAAAAACCTTTATTTACAGCCCACTGCTCACCCATATTTTTATGTGAATCCCAAATAATTTTTCCCCTAAACTTCTTAACAACCTCAAGTGTATTATCAGTTGACTCACCATCTAAAACTATATATTCAATATTTGGATAATCTTGATTAAGTACGCTCAATATGGTTTCCCCTAAGAAAGGGGCACGATTATAGGTTGGCGTAATAACCGTAACAAGGGGATATTTTTTGTTTTTTCTAAGATTTTTTTTCATAGTAGGATAGCTATTATACAACAAAAAAATCAGTTTAGGATATTTTTTCTATTTATCTAAAAACTTTTATTAAATAATAAATCATGAAAGGGAGGGTCGCTAAAGATCCGAGTGTCGCAGCTATTCCTGCCCCAATAAGTCCAAATCGATTGATAAGCGGAAATATAGAAGTAATCATAACGACAAAACTAATAGCAGATATTACCGTAAGGTACTTTTGTTTTTTTACGGAATAAAACACAGCTCCAGAAGGACTGCCTAAAATGCTAATCATCGCAAAAACCGCCAAGACTCTTAGAATACCTGTGGCTTGAATCCAATTTGCACCAAGAAAGATAAGTATCAATTGCTCGGGAAATAATAAAAACAACAATAAAATTGGTAAAGTGAACAAAGCGGTTAAAAGGATAGTCTTAATATAGGCTCGTCTTAATCTTTTTTTGTCATCAGATATTTTTACATACACAGGAAAGGTGACTCTTGCAACGATATCCGAAATTTCGTTTAGGGGAAGTGTTGAAATACTATACGCCATGTCATAAATTCCAAGAGAAGAAGTGCCAAGCACTCTTCCTACAACTACATTGTCGCCGTTTTGAAATAAATATCCAAAAATTCCGGTCCCTGTAATCCATTTACAGTGAGAGACTATTTCCTTAAAAATCTTTTTGTTAAATTCGATGATCGGGACAGGTTTAACAAACCAAAAAGATATGATTACTTCAAAAATTGCGCCCGCGATAAGACTATAAATTAAGGCGATGGGATTCTTCATAATTATAACAAGCACAATAGATACGATTGTTTCTACTAAAAAAATGCCTGACCTGTAATAAAACTCTTTATGGAACTGTAAATCTTTTTGAAATCTTGCAACAGATGGATTAATAAACCCTCTTATAAGCGGCACAACAGCAACAAGCATTAAAAGCGGCAAAGCATCCGGGGTCCTAAAAAACGCTGACACAAAAAATGAGGAAAGAAATATTACCAAAGAGATTAAAACTCCCCTTAAGATCGATACGATCCACGCAGTATTTATATATTTATCGACATTATCTTTGTTTTGAACTAGGAAAACATTTATACCTGTCTCTGTTAATATTTCGACGAGCGATAAAACAAGTGCTGCGATTCCGTAAACTCCGAATTGCGTCGGAGATAAAATACGGGCAACTATTATTGTCCGTAAGAAAGAGAGCACGCGCGTAAATAACCTAAATGCTCCGAGCCACGAAATTCCTTTTATTGCTTCTCGAGTGTATCCCATACTGTATTATAAAAAGATTTATATTTGCTTTAACAAGGCTTGTTTTTTTAAAAAATAACTGATATATAATAACATAATCTGATTCATGGTAACAAAACTGAAACCTATTACCTTATGTAGGGTGTGTTCTTCAACAAATCTTGTAAGAATTATAAATTTAGGAAACTTGCATCTATCTGATTTTACAAACGGCGTCGAAAAACCCGCGAGGTTTCCGTTAATGGTCGTCCTTTGTAAGAGTTGCTGTTTATTGCAGCTAAAGCATAATAGTCCGACGTCTCTCCTTTATGGTGAAAGGTATGGCTATAAATCGGGCATTAATCAAACGATGAAAAACGAATTAAGGGAAATAGTTCTAAAATCCATAAATAAGCTCGGTAAAAGAAAAAAACAGATTGTCGCTGTCGACATCGGCGCAAATGATGGGACATTACTCTCTTTTTATCCCAAAACTTTTTTTCGGGTTGGAATCGATCCGATTAAAAAATTTGCAAAAGAGTGTAAAAGATACGCAAACATTGTAATAACTGATTTTTTTAGTTTTTCATCCTACCAAACAAAATTTCATAAAGAAAAAAAGGCAGATATTGTGACCGCAATTTCCTGTTTTTACGATATGGAAAATCCAAACAAGTTTATCGCAGATGTTAAAAAAATTCTGGACAAAAATGGTTTACTTGTGATTCAGCAAAATTATCTTGTAAAAATGCTCACTCAGAATGCGTTTGACAACATCGTTCATGAACATTTAGAGTACTACTCTTTGACTTCTCTTCAAAACCTTTTAGCTCGACACGGGCTGGAAGTTTTTGACTTGGAACTGCGTGACCTTAACGGAGGAAGTTACAGAACCTACATTTGCTATAAAAGTAAGTATTCAATATCAAATATTGTTCACGAGCAAATGGAAGTCGAAAAACTAATGAGCCTTCACAGAAAAAAAACATACGCTGATTTTGCAAAAAGAATAAAGTCGATTAAATCCGATGTTTATTCGTTTATCCAGGAAGAGACAAGAAAAGGCAAAAAAGTTTATTTATACGGGGCTTCAACGCGGGGCAATACTCTTTTGCAGTATTTCGGGCTCGACAATAAACTGATAAAAAAAGCTGTTGAAAAAAATCCCGAAAAATGGGGTAAAAAAATTGCGTCAGTTGGAATTCCGATTATTTCTGAAAAGCAAGCAAGATACGATAAGCCAGACTATATGCTTGTATTGCCCTGGTTTTTTAAAGAAGAATTTATAAAAAGAGAAGAAAAATATTTACGATCTGGGGGTCATTTTATATTTCCTCTGCCGAGATTAAAAATCGTTTAGGCCCTTATTCTTCTACTCTGATTTAAATCTCATTTTAAGAACAAAAAATAGTGATTTAACATACTCCCTCACATCAACGCTCGATTTTCCGTGTTTTCTATTTCGGACAGTAATCGGTACTTCTCCAATTTTAAATCCTTTTCGATTTAACTTATAAACAATTTCTGAAAGAGTGATAAAACCTGTCGATTTCAATTTTGAATCAGTAAGAAATTTGACAGCATCTCTATTATACAATCTGAAACCACCCGTATAATCTGATATTTTTACTCCCAGCAAAATTTTTAAAAATTTGTTTATGATTATGCTTAAAATTATTCTGTTTTTAGACATGTCGACTTTCCCGCCAGATAAATAGCGCGAACCAATAATTACATCAAAATTATCATCGCCTAATTTTCTCAAAAATCTTGTCATTTCGATCGGATTATGAGCTAAATCTGAATCCATCTCGAACATATATTTTGTATCTTTGTCTTTTAAGGCTTCTCTAAAACCCAAAAGCACTGCGCTCCCCCTGCCCGACTTTTTTGATCTTGAAATAAGAATTATTGTTTTTTGATCCCTTACAATACCTCTCAATTTTTTATTTTCACCGGGAGAAGAATCGTCAACAATAACTATTTTTACACTAGGAAACTCCTTGTAAATTCTTTTAATTAGTATCGAAAGGTTTTCGGTTTCGTTGAATGATGGAATTACCACTGTAATTTCTTTGTTTTTAACCATAAAATTACCACAATTTACTTAAATCTTTTAAATAATAAATTATTACAGACCCTTTAAATTTATGATCAAATATTATATTACTTATGATTCGATCCTTGTAAAACAGCGGGATATTTGAAAGATTAATTATGCAAGCTTTGTTTTTCTTACATGAATTATAGAAAACAGTCGCGGCATGTTTATCTTCTGATTGCAATTTTACGTAGTCGATCGAATCGGATATTAAATTTAACGAGGGAATAATTACGAGTACTTTATTTTTAGACGAAAGAATATTCTCTTTTAGAAACGATTCAATTTTTTTATAATCGTTTGTTTTAATTAACGAGGTTGTTTTTGAAAGAAATCCATATTTATAAATACCTTCGGAATATGGAATTTTATAAAGATAAACGTCAAATAAATAATCTCTGTACTGTGGAATTTGTTGCAGTAATTTTGAATCGAAAAAATCACTTTGATTATTTTTTTTCAGAATTAAATTATCACCGATTTTATCAAACGGATAATAATTATTGACGATATATTTAAACAATATCGGTTGTCTAATATAATCAGGAACGCTGTCTTGAATAGAAGATCTATTTGTACTTATAGTAATAAACTCAATATTATTGTCCTGAATATATTTTATAGCTTGTTCTTGATTTTTTGCCGATGATCCTTCAAAAATTGCGTTATAATAAGGAGGCTTTTGGTTCAACAGAACATAAAAAGCCGAATCTCCGGTTGGAAAGCTAAAGATTTTTTGGTTAAAATTCGGCTGCTTTTTTAAATAATTAACGATTTTAATATAAGAAGTATTTTTGAACAAAAATGATTGTAGGTTGTTATTAAAACATTTATTGGTAATCGAAAGATTGACGGCCTTCGGTATTTTTTGAATATTTATCTCCCTGGGTGGAATATTGGAGCCATACAAAATTATTATCGCCAATAAAAAGAAAGGATAGACAGTCTTTTTAAAAAAAATACTTTTGTGCAATAAATGGATCAATTCGTAGAATACGAGCATAAGAAGAATAAGGGAAATAAAAGTAATTTGTTGATCGATCGATCTTATTATACTTTTTTGCTCCAAAATCAAAATGTCAACGATTAATGAAATTTGGAAATAAAAAGATAAGATAAATTTGTCTTTTGAAAACAATAATTTATAAAAAACGAAAAAAATACTAAAAAATAGAATAGACAGCGTGAATATATTGGCAGGAGAATCGATAAAAGAGAAAAAAGGAGTTTTTGCTACCAATGTTATATTCTGAACTTCTTCAAAATAGTTCAGGAAAGATAATACATTCCCAAGATAAAGTAAAAATATTAACAGAGGAATAATACCGATCAGAAAACCAAAAAAAATAAACGTCAGTTTTTTCATTAATTCCCTAAAAAAATTAAATAATAAAAAATTCTTCTTTTTTATTTTTAGATATTCATTAAAAATAGATATAAACACGGTAAAAACGATCAGATAACTGCCAAGGTCTGGAATAAGCGATATTACTAATCCCAGGAGTAAACCCGTGATGAATAAAGTTGATTTCGGAATTTTTTTACTCGAATAAAAAATGTAAGAGAAAAATAATGAGAAGATTAAAAAAATACCATACCTTGCAAATGTGTCCAAACCCGTAATTATGATAATAAATACATAAAAGATTAGCATCGAAAAATATAAATAATAACTATTTTTAATAACCTTTTTTATAAAGAGAAAAGTGAGCGTAAACAAAATGGGTAGAGATGAAAAGTTTATTAATATAAATACTAAATTGTAATTTCTGTAGTAAAAAAGAAGACCGTAAGGATAAAAAAAATCTTTATAAGGTAGATACCCATTAATAGCGGAATAATTCCATAACAAAAATTCTTGGGAATCAAACCCAGAATAATTTAAATATCCACTGCAAATATCGAGTATGTGGGGTAAAGATAAAAAGATTGATAAAATAAATACGATAATCAAATCTATATTTTTAATTGACAATCGTTGTATACTTTTCATTTGTCTAGATTTCTTTTATAAAGAATCACAAAAATACAAATTGGAATAAGGATTAACATAAAGAAAAATATGGTGTCGAAATAAAACGGATACCCAAAATATTGAGAAAATCCTATTAGTTTGTCGTTCCCAATTTCGGGCGGAGGGAATAAAGATCTTGTTTTTTTAAAACCGAGCATCAAAATAATAAGAAAGATAGATGATACTAACAGCGTTTTTAAAAATAATTTATTTCTTTTCATATATACTTATTCCATCAGGGTACGCGAATAAACCTACAAAAGGATAGTAAAAATAATTATCAAAATAATTATAGTATGGAATTTCTAGCGGAAAATATGCAATCTTGGAATAATTGTCATTCTTTATCTTTTTAACTAAATCATTTTTGGTTGATTTTTTTAAATATTTATTATCATAATTAATATTGGAAAGAATGATGTATTTAGGAAAATTCTTAGTTTTACTATCAATGATCGAATATTTATATTTTGTAACGGCATTTGGATAATATTGTTTGCTATAAAATTCTTTAAGGATAAAATCCGGCTCGAATTGATAAATTGGTATGTTTTCAATGCCAATCGATGAATTCGCGGGGATATTTTTTAATATCCAAGCTGATGACGATTGCTGGGGTAAAATCGATGATTTAAGCATTACCCATAAATACGATTCGAAGAGTTGAGCAGATAATAAAATTATTAACAACAACCCCAAAATTCCTGTAAACAATTTCTTATTCTTAAATATCGAAAGTATTTCTTTAAAGGCGAGCATATCTAAAATTACAATAAATGGAAGCAAAGCGACTAATCTGTTTGCGCTAATCATGATGCCTAATGGAACAAGGCTTATACAGAACAACAGAAACGACATAATTAAAAAAAATTTTAATTTGGATTCAAAATAATTTCTTTTTATCCAATCGCTTATCGTCGAAATCGAAATATAGAATAATGAAAAGATAGTTAACGCATAAAGTACATGGCCAAAAATTGCCGGAAGCTTATGTAAAAACGTAAGATTTAAAAGAGAGTAGTCAAGATTATAATTTTGCAACATTTCTGAAGGACCAGAAACAATGTTACTAAATAAATAATCATTCATATTTTTTCCTCCGAAGACGATATCGGGAATTCCCAAAAAAATTGAAAAAAAGATAAATATAGCTGTTCCTAAAAATAAACGTTGATAATGCTTCTTAAAAGAGGGTGTAAATAAAAAATAGGACAGAATTAATAACAGAAACATCGGAAGTCCGCTGACTTTTACCGAGAAGGCTACGGCACAAAGAAAACTACCAATTAAAAAATGTTTTGAGGATGGAGAATATGCGTATTTGATTAGATAAAGCATTGATAATGTTACCCAAAATGTTAAAGCAATATCATATTTAAAAAAATTACTGAGCGCTAGCCAAACTGGGGTAAAGATAAAAATAAATACTGTTAAAAAGGAATTCCACTTTAATACTTTAGCCATTTTATAAATTATAATTAACGTTAGAACTCCAAAAATAAGTGTAAAAAGTCTCAAAATAATAAACAATTTTTCCTGTTCTTGTAATGCGTCGACGGCAGATTTTATAAGAAATGGATTAATTATTTTTGTTAAGTAAAAGGGAACGAGCATTATTCCAGACAGAAAAAAATTAAACATCGTGCCGTTTGCAGACCCCGTTAAATTTGGAGAGCCGTATTTAAAAACATTCCTTACTGATTGCATTTGATGCCATTCGTCCATTTGATAATTAAATGGGTGAGTTTGATTAGGAATTCCGGATGTAATAACTGACAATATTGTAATAATATAAATTATTAGCAATGTAATTAATGCAAAATTGCTCTTAAATATTGTTTTATAATCAATTTTTAAAAAAAACTTAAAAAAACCTAGGCCTGTTCCCGCTAAAACAGCGATATCTGAAGTCAGTTGTAAAATTGGGAATAGAACAAAGGCTTTTGGATGATTAACGTATTTATAATTTTTACGTATCGACCAGAAAATATAGAATATCGGAAGAAAAATTCCTATAAATAATAGGAAGAACGATTTAATTAAAAAAAATAATATTATTAAATATAAATAAAAGGTATACCTCGCAAAGATCAATAAAACCTTGTCCCTTAGTATTCCCGATTCAGCATCACCAAAAGCAAATCTGAAAAACATGATAAACGTCTCGTTTAAATTTTTTCTCGGAATCCAATGGACGATCGCTTTTCTTTCAAATACAATTTTTGCATTAATTTCTTTTAGTTTATTCGCAAACGCATAATCTTCGTTATGAGAAAGTTTTTCGTCGAATCCTCCTGCCTTTTTCCAAATATTTTTTTTAAAAGCCATCGATCTTGTTGCGGGTAAAAATTCCGATTCTTTAATCTTGTCTTCCATTACTAGAACATAAGGAATTAAAGATCTTTGAAACACAGTTTTGGAATTACCTTTATAGAAGCCCGCGACTACGTCGACAGATTTATCTTGGAAGGGTTTTGTAATATTTTTTACCCAATCTCTATCGAGAATACATCCCGCGTCAGAACATAATATAATTTTTCCTTTTGCATTTTTTATCGCTTCATTTCTACCTACGGATCTATTTCCCTTTTTAGTCAACAATTTAATTTTAAGATGTTTTTTACCTCTAGAATATCTATAATTAGAGATTTCAAGTAATGTGTTGTCGGTTGAACCACCATCGACTATTATTAATTCGTCAGGAAGCTTTGATTGATTATAGACTGATTCGATAAATCTTGAGATCGTAGCCTGTTCATTAAAAACGGTTACGATAAGTGATAATTTAGCTTTAGCCATTTTATAGAAGAAATTATATCATCTGACTTAATTTTTTTTCTCTGCAATTATAACTGTGTTTCCCGCATTTAAAGTAATTGGTACATCTCCGATACCTGCCACATGTAATAATTTACCTAAATTATGTTTTAATGCCTTTGGGAAAGGCAGTAATTTAATCCAATACAAAATGGGATATCTATTTTTTAAGCTTTCCACTTTTAACGGCTTTAAATTATTTTTCTTAAATATTTTTACCAAATTATTTTTATTAAAAAGATAAATGTGTTCTATGTCAAAAATTGGTGATTTTTCACCGAACAATTTAACCGATAATCCTTGCGTGTCATGAACAACGCAAACTACCTTTCCGTTTTTTTTCAAAAGATTGTAGACGATATTAAGAAAAACATTAGGATTAACTATATGATCTAACGTATGAAAAAAACAAATAATATCGAAGGAATTATTTCTAAAAAGATATGACTTAAAAACAGAATTTTTAATAATCTTTTTTATTGACGGCGATGCTTTTTTAATTGAGTCGATACTAGGTTCAACCCCATTGATATTTTTAATTCCCATTTCCATTACTTCTTCTAAAAAAAATCCATTTCCGCAACCTATGTCTAAGATTTTTAATTTATCGATATTTTTTAAAGGTAGTATTTTTTTTAAATATTCACCGTATGTTTTTTTTAAGAATTTAGATTCCAGATTATAAGTAAAATCACTTTCTTTATATAGTTTTTTAATCGTTCTGGCAGGAAGGATCGGGTTTGAAAATATAAGCCCACAGTTTATACATTTGACAATTCTATAATGCAATCTGTCTGGAGATCTTCTGGCCGAAAAAATTTTTGGGGTTATTGTATTTGGATTAAAATTTTCTTTATAAAGTTCCTTGATCTTTTGTTTTTTGCCACACAGCGCACATTGTATTGGAATCATAACAGCTATATAATAGCTCCTAGATTTTAATCTATGAATCGTAAAAATAAAAGACGCGTTTTTGTGACCGGAGCGGGTGGATTTATCGGCGCAAATTTAACAAGAAAACTATTGAAACAAAACTTTAACGTTCATATTCTTTGCCGCACCGAGGAGATTTCTTGGAGACTAAGAAATGTCTCGCAACTTATTACGATTCATGTCGGAGATATTACTAATTTCAAATTATTGCATCGCGTGTTACAAAAAGCCCAACCGGATTATATTATTCATCTTGCCGCATACGGTGCTTATCATTATCAAACAGATCTTAATAAAATAATTAAGGTAAATATTGAAGGGACAAAAAATCTATTAGAAGCATCAAAAAACATCGCTTATAAATGCTTTATCAATACAGGGAGCTCTTCTGAATACGGATTTAAGGATAAACCGATGAAAGAAGATGATTTTTGTAATCCTGTAAGTTTCTACGGAACAGCAAAGCTTACTGCGACGCAGATGTGCAAAGTTTTTGCTCAAATTAACAATAAACCGATAATAACGCTCAGATTATTCTCGGTTTACGGACCCTACGAGGAGCGGGGCCGATTTGTCCCGATCATAATCAAATCACTCATAATAGGGGATACAATAAATCTCACTCAGGGGAATATTAGACGCGATTTTATTTATATCGACGATGTGTCAAATGCGTATATAAAAGCACTTGACTTAGGATTTAGGATGCGCGGAAAAATATTAAACATAGGTGTTGGAAAAGAATACACTAACGATCAACTAGTAAAAAAATTGTTTAAAATAACAAATAAAAAAACGCGAATCGAAAAAGGCGCATATCCTAAAAGGGCGTGGGATACCAAGCACTGGCGAGCAGATATTTCGAATGCAAAGAAAATACTAAGCTGGAATCCGAAGTTTGACCTTACTAATGGTTTGTTAGCAACTTATTCTTGGTTTGAAAAAAATCTCGATTTCTATAATTAATAAAACTATGCACAAATTTTCGCTTAAAAAACTGACTAACGAACAAAAAAAACTAAGAATTAGAATACTGGAGCTAAGTTATCAATCTAATTTATCCCATTTAGGGTCATGTCTTTCCGCGGTCGATTTGATCGACGCAGTGTATAAAACGAAGAAAAAGGATGAAAAATTTATTCTTTCCAACGGACACGCTGGTATTGCGTGGTATACGGTACTCGAAAAATATGGGTGTTTTAAAGACACTAAAATAATAAAAAAATTAAATATTCACCCAGACCGAAACATAAAATATGGAATTTATGTGTCAACCGGGAGCCTCGGACAAGGACTTCCCATAGCTCTGGGCATGGCGCTGGCAGATCGAAAAAATAACATTTACTGCATGATCTCTGATGGAGAATGTACGGAAGGAAGTGTGTGGGAAACACTCCGCGTCGGATGGGAAAAAAAGGTCTGTAACTTAAAGATTATTCTTAACGCAAACGGTTGGTCTGCTTATAACAGAGTAGACTTATCGTATTTAGTTAAAAGAATTAAGGCGTTCGGGTATGAAATACAAAAAGTAGACGGTCACGACAGTAAAAAGATTTTAGAATCACTCAAGAAAAATCACGATAGCAAACCAACTTTATTATTCGCCTACACATCGGTCGAGCAGTTTCCTTTTTTAAAAGGACAGGATGCCCATTATTATATTTTAAAGAAAGAAGACTATGAGGCCGCAATACGATCTTTAATATGAAAAAACAACAGATAACAAAGATGAGGGCTTGTTTTGCAGATTGCGTATACAAAAGAATGGAGAAAAATAAAAATATTTATGTTGTCGTGAATGATTTGGGATATAAAATGTGGGATAAAATAAGAGAAGACTTTCCAGATCGTTTTATTAATGTGGGCGCGGCCGAACAAACTCTTATCGGCGTTGGTATAGGCTTGGCGTTAAGCGAT
>JAMDAA010000003.1 GCA_023484045.1 Patescibacteria group bacterium | reverse complement strand
AAAAGGACCAAAGGGAATCGTTCCGCCGAAAAACTTCTTCCTTCCCCATAAAATCAGTATGCAAGAAACGACCGCACCTGTCAAGAAAGCCGCGTAAAGAGCGGTTATTATTTTTGGAAAACCCAAAAAAAGACCCATAAAAAAAGCGAATTTTACATCGCCGAATCCCATTCCCTTGGTTTTAGTAATCAAAAAAAGCAAAAGAAAAAACAAAAACGCGCTAACAGCGGACGGAAGAGTATTTAGTATTAAGTATTTCGTATTTAGTATTTGAAAAAACAAAGAAATTGTAATTACCGGGTAAAGAACTTTATCCGGTATAATTCCGTATTTTATATCAGTAAAGAAAATTGTGATAAGCGATGCGGCAACAACCAAATAATATGCTAGATACAATATACTAGATACGAAATACTTGTTTTCGTTAAAAACTAGAAAGGCTATTGATACAAATAAAACTCCCGTAACCAATTCAACAAGGGGATAATAGATGCTGATCGGAGACTTACAATACCTGCATTTTCCCTTGAGTAAAATGTATGAAATAACCGGAAATAAATCGAAGAATCCTAGTCTTTTCCTACACGATTCACAATATGATCTTCCTTTTATAATCGATTCTCCGCGCGGAATCCGGTCGATCAAAACATTTAAAAAAGAACCTATCGATATACCAATTAAAAAAAAAGAGATTATGAGGATTTCAATCACTTACTTATTGTGTGCACCAGTAGCAGTTAGTCGCCCCGCCGTTTGATATACAAGTGTTACCTGCATCCGGCGTTCCAGCAGAATCCGTGTACTTTGTTTCTTTGCTCTTTTGTTGTGACGTAGATCCGGGTTTAAAACATCCAGACACAACATTTGCAGTCGCATCATATTTTATAAATATTTCTTTTAAAACACTCGTCGCTGTACCAAACGCCGATTTCAATTCTTTCTCGCCCGTTAAAGCGGTCGTACACGAAGGCATATTTCCCGCATTCAAAGCTACTAAACCAGTCGGTGCAGTCGCACCGTTACAAGCCGCGCCTCCGTTTACAACCGTATCCCACGGATAAGCGTTATGAGTCGTGTAATATCTTACGTTCGCATTTAAATATTCGACCAAAGCATTTTTAATGTTTGAATCGGACGCCTTTTTGAGTTGCTCAAAAGGATCGATCGTCGCAACAAGCGCCGCAGCAAGTATTCCTAAGATTCCGATAACGACAAGAAGCTCGATAAGGGTAAAGCCTTTTGAAGATTTAATTTTGGACAGATATTTCATTACTATATCTAGTAGAACATATATTTTTTACCTTGTCAATAGGCAATTATTGAATCGAAGAAGTAAGATTGTAGATTGGTGTAATAACCGAAATAATCAAAAAAGCTACTCCTACGCCGAGTATAACCATAATTATCGGCTCCATCGCCGTCGTAAGATTTTTTACGCTTTGATCCACTTCACGTTCGTAATATTCAGAAACTCGCATCAGGGATTCATCGAGTTTTCCGGTTTTTTCTCCGATACTCACCATTTGTGTAACCATTTGGGGGAAAAGAGGATAAAATGCCATCGCATCGCTTATTGTCACACCCTTTTCAACATGTTCTGAAACCCCGATAATCGCGTTTTTATAATGAACATTGTTCGCTGTCGTCGCGGCCTGATTAAGCGCCTCTACGACCAGCGTTCCTGTACCGATCAAAAGTCCCAAAGTTCTCGTAAATTCGGCCAATATTGTCTCTCTTATCAAATTTCCAAAAATCGGCATTTTTAAAACAAAATTGTCTATCATAAGTTGACCGACTTCTGTTTTACGCCAACGCCGAAAAAAAATGAAGCCTAAAACCGCCATTATAATAACAACCGGCCAGAATTTTATTAAAATATTTGAAATTCCGACCACTATTAGAGTAGGCAAGGGCAAAGGAATATTAAGATTTTGATAAAGCACAGAAAGCTGTGGGATAACAAAAATCATCATAATAAACATAACAACGATCATTCCGGTTACGACGATCGCGGGATACATAAGCGCGCCTTTAATCGTTCCTTTGAGTTTCTGTTGTTTTTCTAAATTATCGGCGAGTCTTAAAAGAACTTTATCCAAAAGACCCGATGTCTCTGACGCCTTAATCAGCGAAACGTAAATCGAAGAAAAGAGTTCCGGATGTTTTGAAATGGCGATCGAAAATGATTTTCCGTCTTCGATGTCGGCGATTATATCTTGAACGATTTCCGACATAAACGGATTTTTCATCTGATCTTTAAGAATATTGAGTGCCTGCATCAAAGTCAGGCCCGAGGCGAGCATCGACGAAAGTTGTCGTGTAAAAAAAACGAGGTCTGAAGTACTCGTTTTTCTAAAAGAGGAAAAAAGATTCGAATTTTTGCTTTCGCTAATTTTTATCGGTAATATTTCCTTTGACCGTAAATAAGACGCAGCTTCACCAATATCTTTTGCATCGATTATTCCTCTTACTATTTTACCTTCCCTCGTTACGGCTTTGTAAGATAATTTCATATTTTATCCGAGCATTCTCATCAGTTCATCCTCGTGGGTTGTGTAGCTTTTTGCGGTTTCAAGACTTATTGCGCCGGACAAAACAAGCTGAGAAAGAGACGCTTCCAGTGTAATCATTCCCGCGTCTTGAGACGTCTGAATTACAGAATCGATAAGATGAGTTTTTCCGTCACGGATATTACTCGCTACCGCCGGATTACCGATAAGTATCTCGACGGCCGGCACTCTTCCCCCATTTATTTTTGCCAGTAATCTTTGAGAAATAATTCCCTTGAGGGTCGATGCGAGTTGGATTCTTATTTGGCCCTGCTGATGAGGCGGAAATGAATCGACGATCCGGTCGATCGACTGCGCTGCTGAATTTGTATGAAGAGTCGAAAAAACTAAATGACCTGTTTCGGCGATAGTTATTGCCGCAGCAATAGTTTCCGGATCCCGCATTTCTCCGATCAAGACAATATCCGGATCCTCACGAAGGGCTGATTTTAACGCCATCGCCCAAGAATGTGTGTCGACACCCATCTCGCGCTGTGAAATAATGCTTTTTCCGCTCGGATAAACATATTCTATCGGATCTTCGATCGTTAATATGTGCGCATTTCTGTTTAAATTAATTTCGTTTATGATCGCGGCCAATGTGGTCGATTTTCCGTGCCCCGTTGGTCCGCAGATTAAAACAAATCCCTGTTTAAGACCGGCGAAATTGTGCAAAACTTTTGGTAAATTGAGCTGCTCGATCGTTCTGATATCGACCGGCAAGAAACGAAATGCCGCACATATTTTTGTTCGCTGAAAATACGCGTTTACACGAAATCTTCCCAAACCGCCAAACGTACCGCCCCCGAATTCGAGCGAAAAATCGAGCTCTTTATTCGCAAACAAAAGCTCTTTTTGTTCTGGGGTTAAAACCGATTCGACCATTTGTTTAACATCTTCATTATTCAAAACAGGAAAGCTCTCCAAGTGAGCAAGCGATCCGTCGATCCGGACAGTCGGGGGAATCCCCGGAATAAGATGTAAATCCGATGCGTTATTTTTTACGGTCAAGCTTAATAATTCTTTAATATCCATATTATTCCTGAGCTACTCTAAGTACCTCTTCGATCGTCGTTACTCCGTTTAAAACCTTAAGATAACCGTCTTGTTTCATTGTAATCATGCCTTCGACGGTCGCCTGTTTTTCGATTGTAGTACTGTCGGCACGCTCCAAAATAAGATGCGCGATTTTTTCGGTAACCGATAATACTTCAAAAATTCCGATACGACCGAGGTATCCTGAACTTCCGCATTCTGCGCAGCCTTTTCCTTTGTAAAGTTTTATCTCTTTCCCTTGGGGGAAAAGTGTTCCCAGTACATTTTTTATTTCTCCTATTATTTCGGCCGATGGAACGTACGATTCTTTACAATCCGGGCAGATTTTTCGAACGATTCTTTGTCCTAAAATCCCGTTCATCGTCGACGCGAGCAAAAAATTTTCCGCGCCCAAATCCAAAAGACGAGGAAGCGCCCCAGAGGCGTTTGAGGTATGAAGAGTCGAAAAAACCAAATGCCCGGTTAAAGCGGCCTGAATCGCGAGATCTGCAGTCTCACCGTCACGAATTTCTCCAACCAAAATAATGTTTGGGTCCTGACGCAAAAACGAGCGGAGCCCGGTCGCAAAAGTCAGACCGACAACTGGATTAATCTGAACTTGATTAACGCCGGGGATCTGGTATTCAACAGGGTCTTCAAGCGACATAATATTTACCCGTGTCGTATTGAGCTTTGAAAGAACAGCGTAGAGCGTCGTTGTTTTTCCAGAGCCGGTTGGTCCACAAACAATAATTATTCCGTGAGGTCTTAAAATCGCAGTCTCGAGATTCTTTAAGGCTGTACCGGAAAGTCCGAGTTCCGGAAGAGTCGGAATACCGCCCGATTTTCGAAGAAGCCTCATAACGATCTTTTCGCCAAACACAGTCGGCAAAACGGAAATACGAAGATCTACTTCCTGATCTCCTACTTTAAAATTAAAACGTCCGTCTTGTGGAGTCCGATGCTCATCGATTTTCATCTCGGACAAAATTTTTATACGCGAAATAACCGCATCCTGAACGGTTCTTGGAAGACTTAATCTGTCATAAAGAATCCCGTCGATTCTGTAGCGAACCCTGACCCGGTCTTCCTGAGGTTCGATGTGAACGTCTGAGGCGCGGCTCGTGACCGCGTATTCGAGGATTGTTGAGACAATCTTAGCGATCGGAGCTTCTTTAATAATTTGAGAAATCTGGGTACTGTCGATCGTCTTAACTTTTGTAAATTCTTCTGTTTCTTTTAAGGCCTGACCGACTTCCGATACGAGTTCTTGGCGGTATTGAATACTAATCTCTTTTGTAACCTCATCTGATGCAGCGGCAAAAACTTTTATACTAAGTCCAGTTTTTTGCTGCAAAAATGAAATCGCTTCTAAATCTACAGGGTTACTCATCGCGATCGAGAGATTTTTTGCTTTTTCGTCGTATAAAAACGGGATCACGTTAAACCGCTCCGCAACAGCCCTCGGGATAAAACTTAAGGCTTGGGGAGAAAAAGAAGCTGTTGTTAAAGAAATAAACGGAATCCCTAAAAGCTTTGCTTTAGCTTCAGCAATTTTTTCTTCGGGAACGATGTTTAAAGATCTTAAAACTTCTTCCGCCTGCTTATTTTCTGACGCACTCTTTACTTTTACTTCTTCCGCCTGGGCCGGAGTCAGGAGACGCTCGGAAAGTAAGATGTCGATGATGTTTTGCGCATCAGAAGTTACTTGCTGTTGCGGAGGACCAGGGGATGGAACTTCGTTTACAGAAGTCTGTTGTTGAACCTGTTGATTTGTTGTAGATTGAGTAACATCATCGGGCATTGCTTCAATAATAATTAAAAATGCATTATAATGTCAAGAAGTCACAACCTAATTTTAAATTTAAAATGAATATTAAATGTTTTAATTTTAAAAATTTAAGAATTGAGATTTGATTGAAAATTGCCCGCTTCGCCGGAAGGCGAGTGAATTAAAAATTAATAATTTATAAGCATGCAAAGTATTTTAGTTTCTGGAGATCCAAAAGACACGGAAAATTATACATTAAAGATTTGTGAAGAAAACAAAATCAGCAATTTTGATATTAGTTTTATAAAAGACGAAAAACCCGGAATCGAACAAATCAGAAATTTGCAAAAAGGAATTTTCCTAAAACCGTTTAAGAGCAAAATAAAAATTACAATAATTCAAAACGCCGAAAAAATGACGATCGATGCCCAGAATGCGCTTCTAAAAATTCTCGAAGAACCGCCGCCGGATACTATCATAATACTGACCGCGACGAAAAAAGATTTTTTACTCCCGACGATTATTTCGAGATGCAAAATAATCGAATTAAAAAAAGAAACATCAAAATTATCTGAAAAAGAAATAATCGACTATCAAAACGTTATAAACTCTTTAATCGGAGGGTTGAAAGTGGGGGAGAGGCTTAAACTCGCAGAGGGTTTTTCGAAAACAAAAGAGGAAGCTCTAAGCTTTCTCAAAAATTCAATGGTTATAGTAAGGGAAAATTTAATCGATGAAATTTTAATAGGAAATCAAAAAAATAATCTGATATTTCAATATATTAGTATATTAATATCTTTTCAGAAAACATATACTATTATATACACCACTAACGTGAGCCCCCGCCTCGCCCTCGAAAACCTGTTTCTGTCTTTTTAATCCGAACCTCAACCCCTCGGGTCGGAAGCTAAGATTGGAGACTAAAAATCCTCAAGAATTAAATCTTTTATTAAATCTATATCTTTATCTCTAAAATCAGTTTCAATAAAGTTTTTATAGTCATCACGAGGATTGTTTTTCGCAAAATAATTTAACAGAAAAGCCGGATCAACTAAATCATTTTTTATCTCATTAATGCAACTAGGGTAGCTCGACCACGAATAACTCGCAAGCTCAACCCCTCGGGTTGAAGGTAGGATTTTTTTCGGATTTTGATATATGTATCGAGATAACTGAAGAAGATATTCTTCTGTTTCTACCGCTTTTGCTTTGAAAGGACTCTGAAAAAGACTACCAACCTCCTCATATTTAATGTTAAAATATTTTGCATAGCTAGTACAAAGTCTTAACATAAACGTAGTTATTGGTATTTCCGAATCCTGTCTTAAAAGGAAATGAAAGTGATTCGGCATTAAACAATAACATAAAATTGTAATTCCAAACTTATCTTTATATTCTTTAGATCTTTTTAAAAATCTAGCGTAATCACTCTTTACTATAAAAATATTTTGTTTTCTATTGCCTCTATTATAAACGTGGTAAAAAGATCCCTTTTGAAAATATCGAATCGGTGACGCCATTAATAAATATACTAAATTAAAAATATTCATGTGTCAACCCTTCTCAACCCCTCGGGTTGAGCCTGAACGGGTTGAGCCTGAATATAATTTTCTTATCTATTGACAAAGTATGTCAATCGTGTATACAATTGCACCCAATATGGCAGGTAAACTGGGCGAAAGTGATCCTTCACGTAGGCATCCTCAAGAAGTTACCGGAGCCGTTGGCCTCGGCAACGAAAGAAACGAGTTAGCAAGATTTAATCAAATAGCAGAAGAATTAAGTATAGATTCATCTGTTTTAGCTAACGATCCTTTTAGTGATTACAGAGCTTATGTAGAAAGGCTGAAAGCATTACCATTAAGGGAACAGAAAGCAGCAGTCCGATGGTGGGTGAATGAGGGCGATCACGGAACAGTATTTATTCTTTTAAGAGGTATCGAGGAATTTGAAGGTAGACCTGGAACAGGGGTTGAGGCTCTTCAGTTAGGCTGGAGTGAGGGTTATAAAAAACAAAAATTGCATCAAACATCTAGAAATGACAACGCAAGAGTTGTAAAACATCAGGAAAGAATTATGGCTTTGCTCGAGGCGCAACGCCAGGGACAAAATACTTAAAGTCTAATTTTTTCATCTCGTACATTAATCCCCAAACTGAGTCTTAATAGGCAAGTTCATTCCAAATATTTAGGTGCAATTTGACCTACTAGGACTGGAAATTTGGTTGCAAATTTGGTAAAATTAGTGTTACACTGCTTCTTTATGGCATCTCAACAAACTAAATCAAAACAATCTCAATCCTCTGAATACACATCCAAACAAATACAGGTTTTAGAGGGCTTGGAACCCGTACGAAAGCGTCCCGCGATGTACATCGGATCAACCGATTCGGTCGGCCTGCACGAATCCCTAAGAGAAATTATCGATAATGCAGTCGACGAAGCTTTAGCGGGTTTTGCAAAAAATGTTTGGGTCTTTTTAAACGAGGACGGGAGCGCAACGGTCGTCGACGACGGACGCGGAATTCCGATCGACGTAATGCCTCAATTTAAAAAGAATGCGCTCGAAATAGTTATGACAAAACTCCACGCCGGCGGAAAATTTGGTGGTTCGGCGTATAAAATCTCCGGCGGTCTTCACGGCGTTGGATCTTCTGTTGTCAATGCACTCTCACAATGGATGTGGGTTGAAGTCAGACGAAACGGAAAAATTTACAAGCAGGAATACGAAAGGGGAGTCCCAAAAACCGATGTAAAAATTGTTTCGGCATCCGGGATCGATTTTAAACAACCCGAAACCGGCACAACCGTAACCTTTTTTCCCGACGATAAAATCTTTTCGACTGTTAAATTTGATTTCGACACTGTTAAAAAAGCGGTTCGGGAAAGGGCGTATCTTGTTCCAAAATTGTTTTTGCATTTAATCGACAACCGCGTCGAATCAAGAAAAGAAGTTAATTATTATTTCGAAAGCGGAATAACAGCGTTGGTCGAAAAACTAAACGAAAACAAAAACGGCGTTCATAAACCGATTTTTATTCAAAAGTTGGAAGGTGACGTCGAAGTCGAGGTCGCGATTCAATACAACGACGGTTACTCAGAAAACGTCGAATCGTTTGTGAATGTTATAAGCACGGTAAACGGCGGAACTCATCTTACCGGATTTAAAATGGCACTAACCCGTGCGATAAACGATTACGGTAAAAAAATCGGAAGCTTCAAAGACAACGAAGATTCTGTTGTTGGAGATGACACCAGAGAAGGACTAACCGCTGTCGTGTTTATAAAAATGCCCCAGGACAGAATCCAGTTTGAAGGACAAACGAAGGGAAAACTCGGAAATTCAGAAATTCAGCCGCTCGTCGCGCAAATCGTAAAAGAAGGGATGAATATGTACTTCGAGGAAAATCCTTCCGAAGGCAGACGAATTTTAGAAAAAGTGTATCTTGCTGCCAAAGCAAGGCTCGCCGCCAAGGCGGCCAAAGAAGCGATTCTTCGAAAAGGCGCGCTCGAAGGCTCATCTCTTCCCGGAAAACTCGCAGATTGTCAGGAAAAAGACCCGAGTGTTTCTGAGCTTTATTTGGTCGAGGGAGACTCTGCGGGCGGCAGTGCCAAACAGGGAAGAGATCGAAAATTTCAGGCGATTCTGCCGTTAAAAGGAAAAATTTTAAATACGGAAAGGGCCCGTCTTGACAAAATAATCGACCACGAAGAAGTAAAAAATTTAATAATCGCCCTAGGAATGGGAATCGGAGAAACGATAAATTTGGAAAAGCTAAGATATCACAGAGTCATTATTATGACCGATGCCGACGTCGACGGCGAACACATCGAAACTCTAATTTTAACGTTTTTCTTTAGACACTTACCCGACGTTATAAAACAGGGTTATCTTTATATTGCCCAACCGCCGCTTTACAAAATTCAAGCCGGAAAAGAAATAAAATACGCTTATTCTGATGAAGAAAAAGATGTATCGATAAAAACTATTCAAGGTAGAAGCTCGATCAGCATTCAAAGATACAAAGGTCTTGGCGAAATGAATCCACAACAACTTTGGGAAACGACGATGAATCCAAAAAATCGGATTTTAAAACAGATCAGAATCGAAGATGCCGAAGAGGCAGATGCGACTTTTACGATGTTAATGGGTGACGAAGTCCCACCACGAAAACATTTTATACAATCGAATGCTAAGCAAGCGAATTTAGATATATGAGCTTGCTGCTAAGTCCTGCAAAGTTTGCAGGGCTAAACAAGCGAATCTAGATATTTAAGGAGGTGAAAATATATGGATGTTAAGAAAATAAAATCGGGCGAAAATTTTCCCGAAAACGTAAATGTTTTTATCGAAATATCAAAAGACGGAAACGTAAAATACGAACTCGATAAAGAATCGGGTGTAATTTTTGTCGATCGATTTTTATACACGGCAATGAGCTATCCTTTTAATTATGGATTTATACCAAATACCCACGCCGAAGACGGTGATCCGGTCGATGTACTTGTCTTAAGCGAACACGCTGTTGTTCCATGGTGTGTAATTCCGTCAGTTGTTATCGGCATGCTCGAAATGGAAGACGAAGCCGGAATCGATACTAAAATCTTAGCTGTTCCAACAGAAAAAATTGACCCGTTGTTCGGTGTTTACAAAGATATAACCGATGTTCCGGAAGCGATTAAGAAAAAGGTGAAACATTTTTTTGAAAACTATAAAACCTTGGAACCGGGAAAATGGGTTAAGATAAAAAGCTGGAAAGGACGAAAAGAAGCCTTAGAAGCGGTAAGAAAATCGATAAAATAATTTTAAGAATCAAGTCTCAAAATTTTGATTTTTGAGTTGTGGTTTTGATTTTTGAGATTTGACTTTTGAGTTTATTTATATGGAAATAGGTAAAGTTCAACAAACCGAAATAACAAAAGAGATGAAAAAGGCGTACTTAGATTACGCCATGTCTGTTATTGTTTCGCGGGCTTTGCCCGATGTCCGCGATGGATTAAAACCCGTCCACAGACGAATTCTTTTTGCGATGCACGAAATCGGCCTTACCCACAGTGCTAAATATTCAAAAAGCGCAAAAATCGTCGGAGAAGTAATGGGAAAATATCATCCCCACGGCGATATGCCGATTTACGACGCGCTCGTTAGATTAGCCCAGGATTTTTCGATGCGCTATCCGCTTATCGATGGTCAGGGAAATTTCGGCTCGATGGACGGAGATCCGCCGGCCGCTATGCGTTACACAGAAGCGCGGATGGCAGCGATTACGTCTGAGATGCTTTACGATTTAGAGAAAGAAACAGTCGAACACCTTCCAAACTTTGACGCGACGCTCAAAGAACCTTTGTATCTTCCGGCTAAACTTCCCAATCTTTTACTTATGGGAAGTGAAGGTATCGCCGTCGGAATGGCAACAAAAATTCCACCTCATAATTTAGGCGAAGTGGTTGATGCGATCAACTACATGATCGGTAAAACAAAAATTACAAAAAACGGCAAAACAATTATGACCACGACAGAAGTAACGGTCGATGAGCTTTTGGAATTTATAAAAGGTCCTGATTTCCCAACCGCCGGAAGTATTTACGACATCACAGAAATTAGAAATGTTTATACGACCGGACGCGGAAGAATAATAATCCGCGGAAAAGCCGAAATCGAGAATATCGGAAACGGAAAATCGGCAATTATAATAACTGAATTACCGTACCAGGTAAATAAAGCTTTGCTAGTTGCAAGAATCGCAGATTTGGCAAAAGAGAAAAAAATTGAGGGAATTACAGATCTTCGCGATGAATCGGACCGCCACGGAATAAGAGTTGTCGTCGAATTAAAACGCGACATCGCGCCTAAAAAAGTTTTAAATAATCTTTACAAACATACTGATCTCCAAAACATATTTTCGGCAAATATTGTCGCTTTAGTTGACAATACACCACAAACCCTGAATCTTAAAACGATTCTCGAAGAGTACATAAAGCACCGGTTTATAGTTATAACCCGACGCTCTGAATTTGAATTAAGACAAGCAAAGGCAAGACTCCATATTTTGGAAGGGTTAAAAATCGCAGTCGACAATATCGACGCTGTCATAAAAACGATCAGGGAATCAAAAGACCAAGATTCTGCAAAACAGAACTTAATCGCGAAATTTAAATTAAGCGATATTCAGGCAACCGCAATTTTAGACATGCAATTAAGGAGACTTGCGGCTTTGGAACGGCAAAAAATCGAAGATGAATATGAGATGGTAAAAGAAACAATCGCGTATTTAGAAGATCTTTTACTACATTCCGAAAAAATATTAGATATTATAAAAAGCGAAATTAGTAAACTTCGGGAAAAATACGCCGACGACAGACGGACAAAAGTGTATAAAGGAAAAGTCGGAGAATTTTCCGAAGAAGATTTAATCCCGAATGAATCAACGGTAATAACGATCACAAACACCGGATACATAAAACGGCAAAGCATGGCAAGCTTTAGAACGCAGCAGCGCGGCGGGAAAGGCGTTATCGGAATGACCACAAAAGAGGAAGACACGATTAAATACATCCGATACGCCGAAACCCACGACAATATTTTATTTTTCACGAACAAAGGAAAAGTTTACCAACTCCGCGCGTTTGAAATTAATGAATCACAAAGAACAAGCAAAGGAACCGCCATCGTTAATCTTTTAAATGTCGAACAGGGAGAAAGAGTTGAGTCGTTTATTTCCTACCGTAAAAACGACAGAAATAAGTTTGTTTTTCTAACAACGCGAAAGGGAACCGTTAAAAAAACCGCGATTTCCGAATTTGAGAACATAAGAAGAACCGGAATCGTCGCGATAAAACTCGAGGTGGGAGACGAACTGGCGTGGACTGAATTAACAAGCGGAGATGACAATGTAATTTTAGTAACGCGTGATGGGAAAGCAATTCGATTCTCCGAAAAAGAAGTTCGGCCGATGGGCAGAAATACTCAGGGTGTTTGCGGAATAAGAATTGGGAAAGAAGACGAAGTAATTAGTATGGATGTCATCGGAAAAGAAAACACAAACGATCTTTTAACTATTATGCAAAATGGCTTGGGCAAGAAAACTGTCGCTAAGGAATTTCGAAAGCAGGGCAGGGGAGGACAGGGTGTAATCGTTGCCAAAGTCACACCAAAAACCGGAAAAGTTGCGTTCGCACAGGTTGTTCCACCAAATTGTTCTGCTTGTATAATAACGTCGAAAAAAGGCCAAGTCGTAAAATTGACGCTTGAACAAATCCCAAGACTCTCCAGGAATACCCAGGGAGTAATTCTGATGAGATTTTCAGATCACGGCGATAATGTTGCTGCAGCGACTTGCGTCGAAGAATAAAAATGGAAATAAACGGGAAGGAAATCGCACAAAAAATTTTAGAGAGCATTAAAAAAAGAGTCGATGAATTAAAAAATAAAGAAATTTTTCCGACCCTCGCAATAATTCTAATTGGAGACGACCCCGCATCAAAAGTCTACGTTAATCAAAAAATTAAAAAAGCCGATGAAGTAGGAATAAAAACTATACTGATAAATATAGCGTCTAATTCCGATGCAACATCGGAACTAAAATTAGTCGAAATTATTAAAAAACTGAACAAAGATAAATCGGTCGACGGAATAATTGTCCAACGACCGCTTCCAAAAAATATCGACCAGGAATTAATAACAAATGCAGTTTCTCCCGAAAAGGACGTGGATGGACTGAGGCGTGATTCAAAATTTGAAATGCCTTTGGGACTCGCTGTATTAGAAATTTTAAAACAAATTCACGGCTCAACCCCAGGGGTTGACGCACAAAAATTTAGAAATTGGATAAAATCAAAAAAAATTACGGTGATCGGTAAAGGCATAACCGGCGGAGGACCGGTGATAAATATTTTAAAAAAATTAAATATTGAACCCACGCTAATCGATTCCAAAACCCATAACTCCCGGCTCGCAACAAAGAACTCCGATGTAATCGTTTCTGCTGTCGGAAAACCGAATATAATAAACTCTGAAAGTATTAAAAAAGACACAATATTAATTAGTATCGGAATTCATAAAGGCAGCGACGGAAAACTGCACGGGGATTATAACGAAAACGAAATCAAAAATATCGCATCTTTTTATACCCCGACCCCCGGGGGAGTTGGTCCCGTCAACGTCGCGATGCTCCTTAAAAACGTAGCATTGTCTGTTTGATATATTGACAGAATTTTCCTTGAAAGATATATTAAAACTATGTTAACTAAAAATGATTTAATGCAAATAAAAACAATCGTTAAAGGAGAAGTTGAACCAGTTGAAAAAGCAGTCGGAAAGCTGGATCAAAGAGTTGGCAGTCTGGACCAAAGATTTAGCAGCCTGGATCAAAAAGTCAGTAGGCTAGGACAAACAGTTACTGGCTTAGATCAAAAAGTCAATAGATTAGACCAAAAACTCGACAGAGCCCAAGAAGACATCTCTGTAATTCTCACAGAAGTAATAAAACATCACGATGTTTTAGAAAAACGCGTTGACCGAATCGAAGATCACCTTGATCTTCCAAAACTGCAATAAATTTTTCATTCACCTGTAGTTCTCCTTCTCAATGTCGCAATACTACTTAAAAACGCCGTTATTGTTTCGGATAATTTTATTTCTTAGGCTCTGCGAGTTTCTCTCCCACAAAATATCTTTTTCCAGATATTGCATCATTATCTAAAACAGCATAATTTACCGCAAGCGCCATGTCCAAAGGCGTTGGGAAATCTTTTTGTTTCATCTTCGCTCTTATTCTTTCGACCCATTCCGGCGAGTGTCTTTGGAAAAGATAAAATGTCGCCGTGTCTCTGATTATCGCCGCGCTTACGATCGCAACTTTTATACCCCTTTTTTCGAGGTTTTGTATCTGCTCTTTAAGTCTCTGTTCAAAAAGATGTTTTGTCCGTGCGACCGGTTCGTACCCCGGAGGCTGTTCGACTTTCCCGTATTTTTCTGAATATTCGCTCGTCAAATAAACTATTTTTGACCCCATCGGCATCAAATCGATCAAATCATCGATCATGCCTTGCTGCGCGTCTATATTTATAACTTCTGCCCAATTATCGGGCTTTCCTTTCTCCAGTCCTCCCGATGCATTCAAAACAAGAATGTCGACTTTTGGATCTTTGCGTTTTTTTACAGCATTCACAAATTTTTGACGATCTTCGGGTTTTGCAATATCAACAAGCAGCGATTTCATCTGAAGCCTTCCGACTCTTTCAACAACTCTATCGTCCCGGGCGCTTTTATTCGGATCGACGTGACTTCCGATAATATACGCTCCGGCAAAGCCGAATATTTGCGCAATCTCGGCTCCAACACCCCTCGAGGTACCAGTAATCACAGCCACTTTTCCCTTAAGTGGTTTTATTTCTTTTAATTCGGGATTACTGAGAGTTTCCTTTGACATTCGTTGCTAAGATAGAACATTATTTAACAAAAATCAAGAATTTAATTATCATTGATCTATTTGACAAATTAATCTCCGAGGTTTAATCTAAAGATGTGAGTAGAGACGTAAAAATTCCTCTTTTTGCGATCGTTATTTTTTTCGTCGTTCTTTTTTTGTACACGAAAATCGCGGGACCTTTTCCATTTTCGTTTAGCGTAATCCAAACCACAAAAACAAATCTTTTTAGCGTTTCGGGAACAGGAAAAGTGAATACAATACCCGACACCGCAGTAATTTCTGCCGGAATAACAGTAAATACTACGAATGTCGGGGACGCAAAAAATCAGGCGAACACAATAATGAATAATATAACTAGCGCTTTAAAAAAACTAGGGGTCGAAGATAAAAATATTAAAACAATAAATTACAGTGTAACACCAGAATATAATTCTCCCATTACTATAGATAAGATTGTCCCCCTTAATACAGCCTCGTCACAAAAAATAATCGGCTATACTGTTACCGAAAATGTGCAGGTAAAAGTAAAACCGATCGACAAAGCGAATCAGGCGGTTGATTCGATTACAGGAAACGGCGGAAATGTAATCGGAAATGTTTCTTTTACGGTCGACGACGCAACCCAGAAAAACTTGGAAAATAAAGCGAGACAAGATGCGATTAAAGAGGCAAAATCCAAGGCCCAAACTTTAGCGAGTGCCGCAGGAATGAGACTCGGAAATGTTGTCGATGTGCAGGAAAATTATTATCCGAGAGTCGGCTATGGTGGCGGGGGAGGAAATATCGATTTAAAACAATCCGAACCGCCGACGGACCTTAACCCCGGGGAAACAACGATCGAAATAACGGTTACCCTCTTCTATGAAACTCGTTAGTTATTTATTTCCACTGTGAAAAGCTTCATGCACTTCGCGTAATTGTTTGTTCGTAACGTGAGTATAAATTTGGGTCGTTGAGATATTCTTGTGACCGAGCATTTCTTGTACCGACCGGAGATCTGCGCCATTTGTTAAAAGATCTGTCGCAAAAGAGTGCCGCAAAGTATGGACTGTCGCATCAACTGGAATCTTTGCCTTTCGAACATATTTTTTAACAATTCTTTCGATGCTTCTTACAGTCAACCGCATTTTCTCACCCGTATTTTCTTCGATAATTTTTCCTGAGTAACGAATAAATAACGGCCTGAACCGATCTTTCCGCATGTCCGAATATTTTTTTACCCAAGTCGCCGCGCGGTCGGAGATAAAAACAACCCGAGCGCGTCCGCCTTTTCCGATCACCCCGAATTCGCGTCTGTCGATATTTATCTGGTCTTTATTAAGTTTTGCGAGCTCCGAAACACGAAGACCCGTCGAAAACAACAATTCCATAATCGCGCGATCTCTAACGCCTTCTTCTTTAGACGTATCCGGAGCAATAACAAGTCTATCGATCTGCTCTCGTTCTAAAAATTTTAAAGATCTACTTTCGGTTTTTGGAAGATCTATTTTTGCCGGCTCTAAAACTTTGTAATCATTTTTTATCAGATATTTAAGAAAAGACCTGAACGCAATAACGTAATAATTCTGGGTTACGCGGGAAAGAGTTAGACCTTTAGGATCTACGCGGTTTGAAAGATAAACTCTGTATTTTCTGACATTTTGTAAATTAACGTCCTCGATTTTTTTATTCGGTAGGGTAGAGGAAAACCAATTATTGAACACTTCCAGATAGTGTCTGTAATCCCGAATCGTAAGTTTTGAACAATTTTTTTCGATTTCGAGATATTCTAGAAAGTCATCGATCAATTTTGATAGAACATTGTCCATATTATGCGATATACCGATGTCGTAAAATGAATAAACTAAAACAGCGCATGCTTTTATTCTGCGACATAAAATATTTTTTGTCAACTTTAAAATTAGATTCCGCCGAATTAGCGCTCAAAAGCCTTTCTTGACAAATTAAAACTGGTGGAAGATAATAAACTCATATGGAAGGACAGGAGGCAATGAAATATTATCCTAAACCGTCGGAGAAAAAAGGACCCAGCACTAAGGTAAAAGTCGCAAGTGGTATACTCGCGGGCTTGGCTCTTCTTACGACTGCTGCATTTGGTATCAAAAAAGCTTATGAGGGAAATCAATCTTCAACCGGCGATCTTCCAGACAAAACTCCTAAAACCGAACATCAGGTCGTAAGTCTCCAAACAGGACCGGAACTCATTCCTGATCCTAATTTTCCTAAAAATGTAGTCGAAATGTATAAAGGCCCTGCGACAGAAGTTTTAGACGGAGCGGTTTTAACCATCAAAAAAGGTAATGTAAATTTCAGAAAAGACGGACCGTTTAAGGCGGGAGACGATAAAAATCGTGTCAGTTCTGAAAGTATCAGAAAGATTAACGGCGTGCCGGTCGGAGATGTAATCGTAATTAGAAATCCGGCGATTATAAAAGGGCAAAATGTGGATGGGGCCGGAGGAGATGAACACGGTGATTGGGTCGTAGTCGGTGGCGTTGACGGTGTCGACCTTAAACTTCAACAAGATCAAGAATATTTATATTTTAGTCTTTCTTCTCAAACTGATGATTATTGGGAGCTTAAATGGGACTCCGTAGGAGAAGGAAAACGCTCTGATATAAAAAATTTTCCTGCTAATCAAGTTAATATCGTAACTCCCAAGGATCAAATTTTGGTAAACAAATAATCTTGCAACTTCCCGACCTTCTGTTACAATAATTTAAACGGGTTAATTTATGCTAAGAGAGAGTTATCTGGGTCATAATCCCTCGCATTTTCAGATCAACAAGATGGTCATGGCTTTTATAATTGCCGACACTTTCTTGTGGTCTGCTTGGAATTTTGTAACGCCGATTTTTGCGATCTTTGCTGCGACCAAAATCGACGGCGGAAACGTCCAGATTGCCGCGTCTTCTTTTAGTACTTATCTTGTTGTTAGAGTTATCTTTGAACTCGTAAGCGGCCGTTATCTTTCTAAAGCTTCGGAATTTGAAAAGTTTATAACAACAATCATCGGAATGCTTTTTGTAAGCATCGCATACCTGGGTTTTGCGTATGCAAATTCTATTCTATATCTGTTTCTTTTTTACGGCGTCGCGGGATTGGGACTGGGTATCGCGACTCCTCCGAAAACTGCGCTTTTTTCGACTCACTTGGACCGCAATAAAGAAATCGTGGAATGGAGTGTTTATGATGCGATCGTTCTTTCGGCGGTCGCATTCTCGTCGGCCCTCGGCGGTTTTATCGCCGGAACTTACGGTTTTAAAATGCTTTTTATACTAGCTGCGATTATAAACTTTATCGGAATTATTCCGTATGTTTTGTATATTCATAAAAAAGAGACAAAAAAATCAAATCTCTAACTCCTAAAAAATAGCCTCAAAAA